>JAHJBU010000013.1 GCA_018813375.1 Patescibacteria group bacterium | reverse complement strand
GAGGATTTTTTGTTTATAGAAGAATTTGTCATACTAATTTGGGGAAATTAAGAGTGGCTAGAAATTAAACAGTAAGTGTATACTCTTCGTTATGTCTTTGAAAAAAAATATTATTTTAGTTCTAACAATGTTTTTGGTTTTAATAGTTGGTTTAGGTGGTTATTTATACCTTTTTTCTCAGCCAGTGACTGCTGGAGTTGCAGACAAGATTCAGTTTGCTATTCCTCGGGGACAAGCAGTAAGTGTGATTGCCTCAAGATTAAAAGAAGCAGGTTTAATTAAAAGCTCACTCATGTTCCGTTTAACAGTAAAACAACAAGGGCTTGGAACCAAGCTCCAGTCAGGATCTTTCCAAATTTCACCAGCTATGACTCCAGCTGAAATTGCTTTTAAGTTAACCCAGGGCACCAATGATATCTGGGTGACTATCCCCGAGGGTTGGCGAAGAGAAGAGATTGCGGATAGTTTTATTAATCAAGATTTTACTGCATTTGATTCTAAAGAGTTTCTTAATCTATCTATTGGTCAAGAAGGTCGGCTTTTTCCCGATACTTATCTTTTTTCTAGGGAATCAACAGCACAGCTAGTTTATAAAACCTTGGTAAATAATTTTGAGAAAAAAGTTATAGTTGGTTTAGCTAAAGAAATTGATCAATCTATCTATGATTTGGAAGAAGCATTGGTTATGGCTTCAATAGTAGAGCGAGAAGCCCGTGGATTTGAAGAAATGAGACATGTGGCTGGAGTACTTTGGAAAAGAATTGAAATAGGAATGGCCCTACAAGCTGATGCTACCTTGCAATATGCCAAAGGTTATAGTGCATTAACGCAGTCTTGGTGGGAGCCACCAAGTGCAGCTGATAAAAAAATAGTTTCCCCCTTTAATACTTATCTTAATCCAGGCTTGCCACCTAAGCCTATTGCTAATCCAGGACTAGAATCAATTAAAGCCACGCTTAATCCTTTAAAAACCAATGATCTTTTCTATTTACATGATAGGTCTGGTGGTATACACTATGCTCAGAATCTAGAAGAACATACTGCAAATGTACAGCGGTACTTGCGATAATTATTTATTATTGATATACTCCTTCAGTTTCCTTAGCAATTAGAGATTAACTGGGATCCTTTTGTTTATTAAATACATAAAACTAAGCTTATCAACAGTATAGAGAGCACTAGCCAAGTGGTCTTTTTTTGTTGTGGTTCTCTATCGGTGGAATTTTGTAATAAAAAATTACAACTAACATAGCACAGCGGTATAAATATAGTCAGGAGTTTCAATGCCACGTCAGCCACGAATTAAATGGGGAAAAGACCGAAAGATCCTTCCAAAACTTGATTTAATTGAGCTCCAACGTGATAGTTATAAACAGTTTTTAGATACAGGGCTACGTGAATCTCTAGATGAAATTAATAATGAAAATGGAATTAAAGATTTTACTGGTAAAAATTGGATTTTAAAATTTGGCGATTATCGTTTTGGAGAACCTAAATATTCTTCTAAAGAAGCCAAGTCTAAGGCAGTCACCTACGACACTCCTCTTTATGTAGAAGCAACTTTAACTAACCAAAAAACAGGCGATACTCAAACTCAAGAAGTTTTCTTAGCTGATTTACCAAAGATGACTAAGATAGGTACTTTTATTATTAATGGAATTGAGCGAGCAGTGGTGACTCAATTAGTTAGATCTCCTGGTGTTTTTTTCTCAGGCGATAAAGATATTACTGGACAAATATTTTATAAAGCTGAGTTAAGACCGCTTCGAGGTTCGTGGCTAGAGGTGGCTGTTGGTAAGCGCAATATAATTTCAGTTAAGATTGATCGTAGACGCAAGATGCCAGCAACCGTATTATTGCGAGCCATGGGTTATGGGAGCGATGAAGAGCTTTTAGAGCTTTTTAAGGAAGAAATTAAGCATGACGAACATGATTTGATCATCAACTCAATTGCTAAAGATACTACCAAGACTGAGGAAGAAGCTTTAATTGAACTTTATGAGAAAATGCGTCCTGGCGAGCCAGCAGTTTTAGATACAGCTCGGGATTATCTATTCCAATTATTTTTTGATTCTAGAAGATATGATTTAGGTGAGGTTGGTCGTTATAAACTCAATAGTCGGTTAAAACAAGAGATTAAGATAAATGTTGTTGTACTGACTAAAAAAGATATAGTTTCTACAATTAAATACCTAATTGGTTTGCAAAACGATCGTGGCAAGGTTGATGACATTGATAATTTAAGCAATCGTCGAGTGCGTCGAGTGGGTGAACTGGTTCAAGGAAGTGCAGTTCGGATTGGCTTAATTAGATTAGAGCGTTCAATTAGAGAAAAAATGTCTTTGACTAAAACCGATGAAACTTTGACTCCAGCTGCATTGGTTAATGCTCGGCCTTTGATTGCCACAATTTCTGAATTTTTCCGTCGCAATCGTTTGTCTACTATTTTGGATCAAACTAATCCCTTGGCCGAAATTGATAACTTACGTCGTTTGTCAGTTATGGGTAGCGGTGGTGTCACCCGTGAAAGAGCCTCATTTTCTATGAGAGACATCAATGCTTCTCAATACTCACGTATTGATCCAGTTAGATCTCCGGAAGGACCCAATATTGGCTTAGTAACATATTTAGCTCTCTATGCCCAAGTTAATAGGCTTGGCTTTTTAGAGGCTCCCTATCTTAGGGTGAAAAACTTTCAAGGAAAAATGAAGGTGACTGATGAGATTGTATACATGAATGCCGGTGAAGAAGAAGAGCACAAAATTACACACGCTGGCATCAAGATAGATGAGAGTGGTTATATTACCCAAGAATGGGTGCCAATGCGATATATGAATACTTTTATTGAAGGATCTGCCGATGAGGTTGAGTTCATTGACGTAGTGCCTACTCAGGTAATTGGTACCTCTGCTTCATTAATTCCTTTTATTGCTCATGATGAGGCTAACCGAGCTCTAATGGGAACTCACATGCAGTGTCAGGCAGTGCCTTTAATTAAGACTAATGCTCCAGTAATCGGAACAGGAATGGAAGAGGTGGTGTCTTGTGCTATGGGGAGAACTGTTAAAGCTTGGCATGGAGGAGAAGTTGAGTATGTAGATGGCAATCGAGTGGTTATTAAAGTAAATAAAAAAGAGTTAACTAAAATTAATAAAGATGACTATTTTCATGTTGAAGCAGTTGATTTTAAAAATGATAAAGAAACCTATCATCTCGCTAAGTTTGAGCGCACAGCTCAAAGCACATCTTATTCGCAAAATGCCATGGTTAGAGTTGGAGACAAAGTTGAAAAAGGGCAACTTATTATTAATGGTCCTGCATCAGAAAATGGTGAACTAGCTTTAGGTGCCAACCTCTTAATTGCTTATAGTTCTTTTGAAGGCTTGGGCTATGAAGATGCGATTGTTATATCTGATCGATTAGTGCGAGAAGACGTTTTGACTTCAATTCATATCAGTGCGCACCGCTCACGAGTGATGGATACAAAACTAGGACCAGAAGAATTGACTAACGACATTCCTAATGTATCAGAATCTTACCTGTCTAATTTAACAGATGAAGGTATTGTGCTTGTTGGTAGCGTAGTTTCTTCAGGAGATATCTTGGTAGGGAAAATTGCTCCTAAAGGAGAAACAGAGCTTTCTCCAGAAGAAAGATTACTTCGAGCTATTTTTGGAGAAAAATCACGGGAAGTGCGAGACACCTCTCTTAGGTTGCCATATGGAACCACTGGGACAGTTATTGATGTAGCTGTGTTAGATAGAGAAAAAGGTGATGAGCTTGATCCTGGAACTTTAAAAGAAGTGAATGTTAAGGTTGCTGAGACTCGTAAAATTACAGTAGGTGATAAGCTTGCGGGTAGACATGGCAATAAGGGAGTAATTTCTAAAATTATTCCTCAGGCTGACATGCCTCATTTAGAAGATGGCACTCCAATTGATATTATTATCTCCCCTCTTTCAGTTTTAGCTCGAATGAACTTAGGTCAGTTGATGGAGGCTAGTTTGGGTTGGGCAGCTCAAACTCTTGGACAAAATTTAGCAATTCCTGCTTTTGAGCAAATCGATGAAGAAAAAATTTGGGATGCTTTAGAAGAAGCTGGTTTGCCACGCTCTGGAAAGGCTCAGCTCTTTGATGGCCGCACCGGAGAACAGTTTCGAGAATTAACCGTAGTGGGGATTGGTTATATTTTAAAACTAGCTCACATGGTAGAAGACAAAGTTCATGCTAGATCAACAGGACCTTACTCATTAGTGACTCAACAGCCACTTGGTGGTAAGGCTCAGATGGGAGGTCAGCGAATGGGTGAGATGGAAGTTTGGGCTCTTGAAGCACATCGCGCCGCTCATACACTTCAAGAAATGTTGACTATTAAATCTGATGACGTTAAGGGTCGCGGTAGAGCTTTTGAAGCCATGGTCAAAGGAGAAGAAATTCCAGCTCCTACTGTCCCAGAGTCATTTAAAGTTTTAGTCAGAGAACTAAACTCTTTAGGTTTGGATGTAATTCCCCATGAAATTCGAGAAAGAATTGAGCCAGAAGATAAAGAAGCTGCTAAAACTCAATCCAATGGAGATCAAGTAGATAACCAGGAGAAGGAATAAACTATGCAAGATTCTTTACAAAACGTTGTTGATTTTTCTGCTCTAGAAATCAGAGTAGCTGCTCCAGATACGATTTTATCTTGGTCTCATGGTGAGATTAAAAAACCAGAAACAATTAACTACCGGTCTTTAAAAGCAGAAAAAGATGGTCTATTTGATGAGAAGATATTTGGTCCAATCAAGGATTATGAGTGTTACTGTGGCAAATATAAAAGAGCAAGGTATAAAGGCATAATTTGTGATAAATGTGGTGTTGAAGTTACCCACTCTCGTGTCAGACGAGAAAGAATGGGTCATATTGGTTTAGCTACTCCAGTAGCTCATATTTGGTATTTTAAAGGCGCTCCTTCAAAACTCTCTTTATTGCTAGATATTTCACCAAAGAGTTTATCTTCAATAATTTATTTTGCTCAATATGTGGTTTTAAGTGTAGATAGCTCAGAGAAGGCGATAAATTTAGAGCAGCTTAGCAATGCCCTTTCTGACTCACAAGATAAGTTGAGAGAAAATGCTAAATTGGCAATTGAAGAAGTCAGAGAGACTTTAAAAACAGAAAAGAAAAATTTAAAAGAAAAGGTTTCTAATAAAGAAACTCTAGAGCTCAAAGTTGAAGAAACAGAGTTGAAAGCCAAGCAGCAAATCGCAAATCTTAAATCTCAACTAGATGAGCAACTAGAGCAAACTAAAGAAATTTACTTAACTATTTCCAAAATGATCAAAAAGATCAAAAAAGGCACTATTTTAAATGAAGATGAATATATTAAGCTGTTGGATTATGGTGCCGCTTCTCACTTGCGAGTAGGAATGGGTGCTGAGAGTATTCTTGAGTTAGTCAAAGAGCTTGATTTAGATAAATTAGTAGAACAACTACATGAAGATATAGAGACGGCTAAAGGAGCACGCAAGGTTAAGATGATCAAGCGTCTACGAGTAGTAGAGGGTTTGCGTAAGGCAGAAATTGATCCAGCCTGGATGTTTTTGACTATATTACCAGTTATTCCTCCAGATCTACGACCAATGGTTCAATTGTCGGGTGGGCGTTTTGCAACCTCTGACTTAAATGATTTATATCGTCGCGTGATAAACCGCAATAATCGTCTTAAACATTTGATTGATTTGGGTGCTCCAGATATTATTTTGCGCAATGAAAAACGAATGTTACAAGAAGCAGTTGACTCTTTAATTGATCAAAGTAACACCAAGCGTCGTCGACGCCAGCGTGAGCTTAGATCTTTGTCTGATATGCTAAAAGGCAAACAAGGTCGTTTTCGTCGTAACTTATTAGGCAAGCGTGTGGACTACTCAGGCCGAAGTGTAATTGTGGTTGGTCCAGAGCTCCGACTTAATCAATGTGGTTTGCCAAAGGATATGGCTTTAGAGATATTTAAGCCCTATGTGCTAAGAGAGCTTATATTAAAGGGAATTGCTCCTAATGTTAAAAGTGCTCGACATCTAATTGATAGTCGTGAACCTGAAGTCTATGACATTTTAGAGAGAGTTACAGAAAATCATCCAGTTATTTTAAATCGAGCACCTACGCTTCATAAGCTGGGTATGCAGTCCTTTTATCCTATCTTAGTAGAGGGCAAGGCCATTCGCTTGCATCCCTGTGTGTGTTCTGGCTACAATGCTGATTTTGATGGTGATCAAATGGCTGTTCACTTGCCACTTACTAAAGAAGCTCAGCAGGAGCAGTTAGATCTATTAATGTCTACTCAAAATTTACTTAAGCCTGCCAATAGTGAGCCAGTAGCAGTACCAAATAAAGAAATGGCTATGGGGGTGTATTACTACACCATTATGGATGAAAGTCTTGCAGACTATCCTGGTATTTTTGCCAACACCAATGAAGCTCAACACGCTTATCAAGTTGGGTTAATTGATTTACGACAACCAGCTAAAGTAAGACTAATGATTGATAATAAATTAAAAATAGTGCGTACTACCATCGGCAGAATTGAGTTCAATCAATTGCTGTCGGCTGATTTTTCATTCATTAATGAAGCGGTCACAGCAAAAAGAATTAAAGAGCTAGTTACATTTGCCATCGAGACTCAACCTCGAGATAAAATTACTCAATTGATTGACGATATTAAAGATATTGGTTTTAAAGCAGCTACATTATCTGGGATTTCTGTGTCAGTTGTTGATTGTGAAATGATTGATGAAAAAGATCAAATTGTTGGAGAAGCTAATAAAAAAGTTGAAGAAATTCAAAATAGCTACCAGGAAGGCTTAATTACCGATGATGAGCGTAAGAAGCTAACATATGCAATTTGGATGGACACCACCGCCGAAGTAGCTGATAAAACTTGGAACTCTTATGATGAGAAAAATACGGTTAAGGTTATTATTGATTCAGGTGGCACTCGTGCCTCTAAAGATCAAGTTAAGCAACTGGCTGCTATGAGAGGCTTGGTGGTTGATCCTCTGGGAAACATTGTGGAAATGCCCACCAAATCTAACTTCCGTCAAGGATTGTCAATTTTTGAGTATGTAACTTCAGCCCGTGGTTCTCGTAAGGGCTTAACTGACTCAGCGTTAAAAACTGCAGATGCTGGTTATTTAACTCGAAGATTAGTTGATGTGTCTCACGATGTGATTATTCGGCAAGTTGACTGTAAAACCAAAGAAGGCCTTGAAATCACTAGGGAAATTAGAAAAAATAATTTTGCTTATCGAATTACTGGACGATTTGCATTAAAAGATGTTAAGGCTGGTGCTAAGATCTTGGTCAAGGCTGGTGAAATTATCACGCCAGATCTAGCTACCAAAATTGAAGCGCAGGAAAAAGTTAAATCAGTTTTTATTAGATCTCCGCTAACGTGTGAGTCTGTCAGGGGTATGTGCGCTCATTGTTATGGTTGGGATTTCTCTACTAGAAAACTAGTTGAGATTGGAGTTCCAGTTGGAGTAGTAGCTGCACAATCTATTGGTGAGCCAGGTACTCAGCTCACTATGCGAGTTAAACACTCGGGTGGAATTGTTGGTCTTGACGTTACTCAAGGTTTGCCTAGGGTAGAAGAAATTTTTGAATCACGTAATCCCAAAAGCCAGGCAATTGTGTCAGAGTTAACAGGAAGAGTGAAGATTGATGAAAGTGATGAAGAAGTGACCATTACAGTCACTACTACTTCTTCTCCTAAAGAAGAAGTTATTTATAAAGTTAACCGCAATTCTTCTTTGGTAGTTGAAAACAGAGACCTTATTGCTGCTGGTGAAAAACTAACTGCAGGGAGCATTAATGCCAAAGAACTCTTATTAATTCGAGGGCTGCTTTATGCTCAACAGCATGTAGTTAATCAAGCCCAGTATGTTTATGAATCTCAAGGTATTACTATTCACGATAAACATTTTGAAACTATTGTTAGAAAAATGGGTGATAAAGTTAAGGTTGAGAAACCTGGCGATACTGAGTTTTTAACTGGTGAAGTGATTGAGCGAAGTCAGTTAATTGAAGGCAATGATAATACTATGGCTGCTGGTGGAGAACCAGCTAGTGCTCAAGTTATGCTACTTGGGATTACTCGCAGTGCGCTTTATACTCATTCGTGGCTTTCAGCGGCTTCGTTCCAACACACTAAGAGCGTTTTAACTAATGCTGCCTCTAGAGGAGCAGTTGATTATCTTGATGGATTAAAGGAAAATGTTATTATCGGGCGTTTAATCCCTACTACTCCAGAGAGAGCCCAGATAGATGTATAAATAAGTTTATGTTACAATCACGCTCTCATGCCAACCATTAATCAATTAATCAGAAAAGGTCGAAAACGAAAAGCTAGGCGAGTCAAATCTAACGCCTTTAGAAAAAGTTTTAATACGCTTAAGAATAATCCGATCAGCACTACTAATCCTCAAAAAAGAGGCGTTTGTACAGTAGTTAAAACCATGACCCCAAAAAAGCCTAACTCGGCTTTACGAAAGGTTGCGCGTGTTAGATTATCTAATAAAATAGAAGTTACAGCCTACATTCCTGGTGAAGGGCACAACTTAGCAGAGCATAGTGTGGTTTTGGTTAGAGGAGGCAGAGTTAAAGACCTTCCTGGTGTGAAGTACCATATAATTCGCGGTGTTCATGACACTGAGGGTGTATCTGGGCGCAAAAGTAGCCGTAGTAAATATGGTGTTAAAAAGAACGCCGGTTAATAATTTATGAGAACTAAACGCTTCCCCCCTAGAGATGTTAAACCAGATTTAAAGTATGGCTCTTCTAAAGTAACAAAACTAATTAATAAAGTTATGAAAAGCGGTAAAAAAACTGTTGCTCAAAAGCAAGTTTATCAAGCTTTAGAAATTGTTAAAGAAAAAACTAAGAAAAATCCAGTTGAAGTTTTGGAACAAGTTTTAGATAGAATCAGACCTCAAATTGAAGTTAGAAGTCGTAGGGTAGGTGGAGCCTCTTATCAAGTTCCAATGCCAGTTATACCCAGAAGAGCCTCTTCTTTAGCAATTCGGTGGTTAGTAGTTGAAGCCAATAAGCGTCCTAATAAGGAGTATCATTCTTTTGCGCAAAAATTAGCTGCAGAAATCCTTGATATTCTAAATGAACAAGGTGGTGCGATTAATCGTCGTAATACTAGTCATAAAATGGCTGATGCCAATAAAGCTTTTGCCCATTTCCGATGGTAAATATAACATGTTTAAAACTCAAGATAGAAAAATTCCCTTAGATCGAATTCGTAATATTGGCATCATTGCTCATATTGACGCTGGTAAAACCACTACCACTGAGAGGATTTTATTCTATACCGGCAGAACTTACAAAATTGGTGAAGTTCATGAGGGTGAGGCCACAATGGATTGGATGGCTCAAGAACAAGAGCGAGGCATTACTATTATGTCTGCGGCTACTACTACTTTTTGGAAGCCCTACTTTGATTCACACCTATCTAAAGAAAACTACCGTTTAAATATTATTGATACTCCAGGTCATGTTGATTTTACTGCTGAGGTTGAGCGTTCGTTGCGAGTTTTAGATGGTGGTGTCACAGTACTGGATGCCTCTGAGGGGGTTCAATCTCAATCAGAGACTGTTTGGAGACAAGCTGATAAATATAATGTGCCCAGAGTTTGTTTTGTAAATAAGATGGACAAATTAGGTGCTGACTATTTTGACACCATTGCCGATATTAAAGATAAATTTGGAGTTAAACCAGCTATTTTAAATTTTCCCATAGGTGCTGAAGATCAATTTCGGGGAGTGATTCAACTCTTAGATAATAAAGCTTATTTTTGGGAGGATCATGCTGCTGCGACAGAGCCAGAAGTAAAAGATATTCCCAAGCAGTATCAAGAGCAAGCTAAAAAACTTCGTGCAGAATTGGTTGAAGCTATTGCCGAGACCGATGACTTGCTTATGGAAAAGTTTTTAATGGAAGAAGAGATTTCAGTCAATGAGTTAAAAGCATCTTTGCGAAGGGCAGTGATTTCTTATAAGTTAGTTCCAGTTATGGCTGGATCTTCACTTAAGAATACAGGAGTTCAGCCTTTATTAGATGCTATAACGGAGTACTTACCTTCCCCAATGGACATAGATCACATTTCTGGAATTGATCCTAAAACAAAAGAAGAAGTAGAGCGTAAACTCAGGCCAGATGAGCCCTTTGCAGGCTTAGCTTTTAAGATTCAAACCGATCCTCATGTAGGTCGCTTGATTTATGTGAGAGTATATTCCGGAAAAATTGAATCAGGGAGTTATATTTATAATTCTTCAACTGGTAAAAAAGAGCGTGTTGGCAGATTGCTGTTAATGCATGCTAATGAGCGCGAAGAGATTGAGTTTGCAGAGGCAGGCGAGATTGTAGCTTTCATTGGTCTTAAAAATACTACTACCGGCGATACGCTGTGTGATGAAAATCATCCAATTGAATTAGAAAGAATTACATTTGCTGACCCAGTTATTTCTTTAGCTATTGAGCCCAAAACTAAACTTGATCAAGAAAAAATGGGTTTAGCCCTAAATAAATTATCTGAAGAAGATCCAACTTTTAGCATTAAGGTGGATCATGAAACTGGTCAAACAATCATTGGTGGCATGGGTGAGTTGCATTTAGAGATTATTGTCGATCGGATGAAGCGTGAATTTGGTGTTGATGCTAATGTTGGTAAACCTCAGGTGGCTTACAAAGAAACCATAACTAAAGAGGCGCAGGGTGAAGGTAAGTATATCAAGCAGACAGGTGGTCGGGGTCAATATGGTCATTGTTTAATTAAGATCGAACCCAAAGACCGTGGTGTTGGTTATGAATTCATCAATAAGGTTACTGGTGGGAATATTCCACGTGAGTTTATTAAGCCAATAAATAAAGGCATTATAGAGTCTATGGAGCGCGGGTTTTTAGCCAAGTATCCAATGGTTGATTTTTCAGCTACAGTTTATGATGGTTCTTTTCATGACGTTGATTCAAGTGAAGTAGCTTTTAAAATGGCTGGCTCACTTGCACTGCGTGATGCATTGGGTAGAGCTGGTGTGGTTTTATTAGAGCCCATCATGAAGGTTGAAGTAACTGCTCCAGAAGAATTTATGGGAGATGTGATCGGAGACTTAAGTAGTCGCCGTGGGCAAATTCAGGGCACATCACATCGTGGAAAAATGGTGATCATTACTGGCTTAGTCCCGTTGGCAGAGATGCAAGGCTATGTTACAATTCTAAGAAGCATGACTCAGGGTCGTGCCTCTAGTGTATTGTTACCGAGTCACTATCAAGTTGTGCCGGCAAATATTACTCAAGAAATTGTGGAGAGGCAAACTAAGTCAAGTTAGTATTAATTAGTTAATAATTTTTTTATTAAAATAAAAGGAGAATTTATGTCAGACGACAGTAAGAAATTCAAGCGAGATAAACCTCACGTTAATGTGGGAACAATTGGTCACGTTGATCATGGTAAGACTACTCTTACCGCTGCTATCACTCAAACTTTAGCTAAAAAAGTTCCAAGTGATATTAATAAACCACTTCAATATCTTGATATTGATAATGCCCCAGAAGAAGCAGCTCGAGGTGTTACTATTAACATTTCTCATATTGAGTATGAAACAAGCAAGCGCCATTATGCTCACATTGATGCCCCTGGTCACGCTGATTACATTAAAAATATGATTACTGGTGCTGCTCAAATGGACGGTGCAATTTTGGTGGTGGCGGCTAATGATGGTCCAATGCCTCAAACTAGAGAACACATTCTTTTGGCAAAACAGGTGAACGTGCCAAAAATTATTGTGGCTTTAAACAAAATTGATATGGTTGATGATCCAGAACTTTTAGATTTGGTAGAGATGGAAGTTAGAGAGCTTTTAACTAAGTACAAGTTTGATGGCGATAATGTTCCAGTAATTCGCGTTAGTGCGCTCAAAGCCTTAGAGGGCGATGAAGCCGCTCAAGATCAAGTTATGGAGCTAATGAACGCTGTTGATGAGTATATCCCACAACCAGTTCGTGAGCTTGATAAACCATTTTTAATGCCAATTGAAGATGTTTTTTCAATCAAGGGTCGTGGCACTGTAGTGACTGGCCGAATTGCCACCGGCAAGATTAAAGTCGGTGAGGAAGTTGAGATTGTTGGTATTCGTGATACTGATAAGACTACTGTTACTGGAGTCGAGATGTTTAAAAAACTACTTGACGATGGTCAGGCTGGAGATAACGTTGGTATTTTGCTTCGCGGCAAAGGTAAAGATGATGTTGAGCGTGGTCAGGTTCTGGCTAAGCCAGGCGCTGCTACCCCTCACACTGAGTTTGAAGCCGAGGTATATATTCTGACCAAAGAAGAGGGTGGACGTCATAAGCCATTCTTCACTGGCTATAGACCTCAGTTCTATGTCAGAACCACTGATGTCACAGGAGAGATTACTCTCCCAGATGGAGTTGAGATGGTTATGCCAGGTGATAACGCCAAAATGACTGTTAAGCTGATCGTACCAGTGGCTATGGATGAAGGGCTGCGTTTTGCTATTAGAGAAGGTGGTCACACTATCGGAGCTGGTGCAATTAGTAAAATTTTGAAATAAACAAAGTGAAAGTATAAGGGAAAACAGCTCTGTACAGCCAGGCTAAGACCAGATATAATCACGGTTTGTTTAGATAGATAGAAACTAATAAAACATTAACAAACTATGACATCTAGTTCTAATAAAAACGACAGCTATAAGATTAGAGTTAGGCTAAAGTCTTATGATCATCGAGTTATAGATGAGGCTAGTCGTAAAATTTTAGAGACTGCTTTATCAACTGGAGCTAAGGTAAAAGGTCCAGTGCCTTTACCAACACACCGGAAATGGTTTACGGTGCTTACTTCTCCTCATACAGATAAAGACTCTCAAGAAAAATATGTGATTAGAACTCATAAGCGGTTGATTGACATTGTCAACCCGACGAGCAAAACAATTGACTCGTTAATGCATCTGGAACTGCCCGCCGGAGTTGATATCCAGATAAAAATGTAGTCAGAGGTTTTTGAACAAACTTCTGGAGATATAAAAAGAATGATAAAACAAAATTATTGGACTAAAAGAAAAAAGAATTATGCTAGACAGTATTTTTGCCACCAAGCTCGACATGACACAGGCCTGGTCCAATTATGGGAAAAGATTGGTAGTAACTCGCTGTAGAGTAAATGACAATATGGTGGTAGATCAAAAATCTGATAATATTTATGAAATCGGATACGGCAAAAAAAAGTTAAAAAACATGTCCAAACCACTCCGAAGCAAAATGCAAAAGAGTGGTTTTTTGATGGGTGTAACTAAACTCCAAGGTATTCATCAACTTATTATTAAAACACAACAAGATGAAGCTGAAGTAAACAACACCCCACTAAAACGGGGTGATGTTATTAAAGTAGATCAAGTCTTGGAAGTTGGTGATGTAGTTAAAGTTCAAGGCACCACCAAGGGGAGAGGTTTCACTGGCGTTATAAAACGATGGGGTTTTAGTGGTGGGCAGCGAACACATGGTCAGTCAGATCGAGAGCGTGCTCCTGGTTCTATTGGTGCTGGTACTGATCCAGGTAGAGTTTGGCTAGGAAAAAAGATGCCAGGACACTATGGTGGCGAGACTAAAACAATTAGTGGTTTAGTGGTGCTTTATATTAATTCAGACACAGGTGAAGTTTGGCTGAGTGGTCCAGTTCCTGGTTACTACTCATCTACCATAAGGATTATTAAAACTGGTCAGAAAAAAGAAATTAAGTTAGATAATGTCGCCTCTGGAATTGTACAAGCTAAGGAAACTGAAGAAAAGACTAAGGAAGAAGCAAAGTAATGAAATTAACTACTTACACTAAAACTGGTAATAAAAGTCAGACTGCTGTAACAGGCAGTAATGATATTTTTGATGCCAAGGTTAATAAGCCACTCTTGGCTCAGGGAATTAGGGTATATTTGGCTAATCAACGTCAGGGCACTAGTAAGGTTAAGACTCGAGGTGAAGTAACTCGGACTAAAAAGAAAGTGTACGCCCAAAAAGGAACTGGAAATGCTCGCCATGGCTCAAGAAATGCTCCTATTTTTGTAGGTGGTGGTGTGGCTCATGGTCCGACTGGAATTTCTAATTGGAAACTAAAGATGAGCAAAAGTCTAAAAAACCAGGCTTTGATTAGTGCTATTAGTGCACAAAAAGATCAAATTATGGTTTGGGATGGACTAAATGAGCTTGAGGGTAAAACTAAATTAGCAGCAAAGGCATTGTATAAATTAGTTGATAAAAAAGACAAAACATTGATAGTTATGATTAAGTTTAAACCAGAGGTATTTAAAAGTCTTAGAAATTTAGAAAATGTGTTTTTAACTAAAGCAGGGCGTTTAAATATTTATGAAGTAGCTTTGGCTGATAAAATTATTATGACCAGCGAGGTAGTAAAAGAGTTAGAGGCTCGTTTAATTAAAAAATGAATTCACATATCTTAAAAAAACCAGTTATCACTGAGAAATCAATTCAGTTGGCTAGTACTCAAAACACCTATACTTTTCAGGTGGATAAGCTGGCCAATAAACAACAGATTAAGCAAATTGTAGAAGAATTATATGGTGTAGAGGTTATTAGAATTAACACCACAGTTAGAAATGCTACTGTAAAAAAAACCGGCAAACGTCGATTAGCCAAGAGAGTTGATAGGGTAAAAAAAGCAATGGTGACCCTTAAAAAAGATCAGTCAATTGATTTATTTGATATCCACAACGAATAAAAATGTTAAAAAAACGTAAACCAACTACCAGCGGCACCAGACATCAGGTGATTATTGATCGTTCAGATCTTTATAAGGGTGAGCCTGAAAAGTCATTGCTGGCTAAGGGTCATAAAAAACGTCAGGGTCGCGGGTTTAAGGGCCACATTACGGTGAGACATCGCGGTGGTGGGGTTAAGAAGAAAATGCGCATCATTGATTGGAAAAGAAAAAAGCGTGATATTGCTGGCAAGGTAGAGCGAATTGAATATGATCCAATGCGTAGCGCAAATATTGCTCTGGTGATTTATCCAGATGGAGATAAGAGTTACGTTGTGGCTCCAGATAAACTTGAGATTGGGAATAAGATTATGGCGGGAGAAAAAGTTGAGATTGAGGTTGGTAATGCTATGCCACTAAAAAATATTCCAATTGGAATTCCAATTCATAATTTAGAGCTTACTCCAGGCAAGGGAGCTCAGATGGTGAGAGGTGCTGGTACAGCTGCGTCTATCCAGGCTAAAGAAGGTAAGTATGCCACTATCCAAATGCCATCTAAAGAGCTGCGTTTGATTAACCTCAAGTGCTACGCTACAATTGGCCAGATTGGTAATCAAGATTGGAAAAATCGAAAGCTTGGTAAAGCTGGTCGCAAGCGTTTGATGGGAATTCGTCCCACAGTTAGAGGAACAGCTCAGCACCCAGGTTCTCACCCTCATGGTGGCGGTGAAGGTAGATCTGGTGTAGGTATGAAATATCCAAAGACTCCCTGGGGCAAACATGCTCTTGGTAAGAAAACCCGCAATAAGCGAAAGAGCAATAAGTTTATTATTAGAGATCGTAGAGTAAAAATATAAAGAAAAAGAAAAACTATGGGAAGATCAAGTAAAAAAGGACCATTTATTGACCCTAAGCTAATGGCTAAGGTCATGAAACAAAAGCACTCAGGTCAGAAGACTCCAATTAAGACTTGGGCTAGAAGCTGTACAATTGCCCCTGATTTTGTTGGTCATACTTTCATGGTTCATCAGGGCAAAGAATTTAAGGAAATTTTTTGCAGTGAAGACATGGTGGGTCACAAGCTTGGAGAATTTGCATTAACACGTAATTTCCGCGGTCACGGCAGAATGGTGAAGCGACTTGTTTCTAAAACTTAAAGGCTAATTATGAAAATTACGGCTATACAAAAACAAATTAGACAATCACCCCGTAAAGTGAGATTGGTAGCCAATCAAGTTAAAGATTTACCTTTAGAACAAGCTATGCGTCAGCTAGCAGTCATAGATCGAAGAGCTAGCTTAGCAATTTTAAAAGTGATTAAGCAGGCTATTGCTAGCGCGATGAATAATCATGCTCTGCAGTTTGAAGGCTTAAAACTGTCAAGTGTCGAGGTTACGCCTGGATCAATTTTTAAACGCTGGCGAGCAGTGAGTAGAGGTAGAGCTCATAGCATTATGAAGCGTACTTCTCACATTAAAGTGGTTTTAGAATCTTTAGATAAAAAACCAGTTAATAACAAAGAAGTAGCTAAGTTAAAAGTAAAATCAATTAAACCAAAAAAAGTAAAAACTATTACTAAGAAAAAGAAATAATATGGGACAAAAAGTTAACCCTACTGGTTTCAGGCTAGGTATTACCTTTGACTGGAAATCAAGGTGGTATACCAATGCGAGTGATTACTCTAATAAAGTTTTAGAGGATTATAAACTGCGTAAATATCTAAAAGAAAAATTAGCTAATGCTGGTTTAGTAGAAATTGGGATTGAACGAAGTGTCAAAAAGATTAAAATAATTATTTCTGTCTCTAGACCAGGTGTTGTAATTGGTAGAGGCGGCTCTAACCTAGAGGAAGTACGTCAGGGTGTAGAGAAAATTTTGAATGTTTCAAAATTAAAAAAGGACAAAGTTCACATCGATATTCAGGTAAGCGAAGTAGCCGAGCCTAATTTGAGCTCCAAACTAGTGGCTGAAAGAATTGCTCAGCAATTAATCACTCGTTATCCACACCGGCGAGCTGTTAAGCAAGCACTAGAAAGAGTAATGCAGGCTGGTGCTAAGGGAATTAAGATTCAACTTTCAGGAAGAATTGGTGGGGCTGAAATTGGTCGCAGTGAAAAATATGGTCAAGGTAGTGTCCCGACTCAAACCTTGCGAGCCAATATTGATTACTATCATGAGGCTGCTCGGACTAGATCGGGATATGTAGGCATTAAAGTCTGGATTTATAAGGGAGAGAAAGAAATTTAGGAAAAGTCTCATGTTACAACCAAAAAAAACTAAATTTCGCAAGCAATTCAGGGGAAAAATGAGGGGTAAGGCTCAGCGTGGAAATAAACTTTCATTTGGTGATTTTGGTCTTAAGGCCATGAGCTGTGGATGGGTTTCGGCTCGTCAGATTGAAGCAGCCCGTAAAAAAATTACTCATGTGACTAAAAGAACTGGCAAGTACTGGATTAGAGTTTTTCCAGATAAGCCAATCACTAGTAAGCCAGTGGGTGTTAAGATGGGGTCTGGTAAAGGTGATATTAAGGAATATGTGGTCACGATCCTTCCAGGAGTAATTTTATTTGAGTTAGGAGGCGTGCCAGCAGATATTGCTAAGGAAGCACTGCATAAGGCTGGTCATAAGATTTCTGTTAAAACTAGAATTATTGAAAGATAAAATGAAACGAAACAATATTAAAGCACTACATGAAAAAACCAATGCAGAGCTTTTGAAACAACTTCAAGAGCTAGAGATGAAAGTTGCTCAATCTAAACTTGAGTTGTCAGCTGGGAAGTTAGGAGACACTAGGTCAATTAGTAGATTAAGAGATGATATAGCTCGGATTAAAACTATATTGCGCGAGCAAGAATTGCTCGCTTTGAATCAAAACAAAATAGTAGATGATCCTAAGAAATCAAAAAAAGATGAGGGAAACAAATAATGTCTAAAAAACAATTACAAGGAATAATTACTTCTCTTAGCACTTCTCAAACCGCCAAGGTTAAAGTCACTAGGCAATGGCAGCATCCTTTATATAAAAAGAGTGTCAAGCGTAGCAAAAATTACATGTGCCATTTCGTTGATATAAAACTAGAGTTAGGAGACATGGTGATCATTGAAGAATGTCGCCCAGTAAGTAAAACAAAATACTTTAGAGTAATTGAAAAAATAAAGAAATAATATGATACAACTAAGATCAGTCTTACGAGTAGCTGATAACAGCGGAGCTAAATCTTTGCGTGTAATTCAGGTCTATGGTGGTTCAAGAAGAAGATTCGGTCATGTGGGTGATATGGTATGTGCTTCTGTGATTGAGGCTGCGCCTCAGAGCGATGTTAAAAAAGGTGAGGTGGTACGAGCTGTAATTGTTAGAACTAGAAAAGAAAAAAGACGTCTTAGTGGCGAGTATGTTCGTTTTGACGATAATGCAGCTGTGATTATTAATTCTAGAATTAATTTGGATCCTGTGGGAACTAGGGTTTTTGGTCCTGTTGCCAGGGAAGTTAAAGAAAAAGGTTATCATAAAATTGCTAGTTTAGGTCAGGAGCTTTTGTAATACTATGAAATTTAAAGTCGGAGATAAAGTACTAGTCACTGGGGGGAAAGACAAAGGTCATAAGAGTGAAATTATTAGGGTTTTATCGCCAAAAGATCGAGTTGTGGTTAAAGGGGCTAATTTTTACACTAAGCACATTAAGCCTATTGGAGATAGATCAGGCGACAGAATTCGTAAAGAGAGATCTCTACCCGTGGCTAACATTGCTATCTTGAATGATCAAAACAAGGTAGATAGAATTGGCTACCAAGTAGCTAAAGATGGCACTAAACAGCGAATTTATAAAAAAACAGGGCAAGCTGTGCCAGATCAAGAAAAAAAGAAAAAATAAATTAAATAAAAAATGAATAGATTACAAGAAAAATACCAGCAAAAAATAGCCCCAGTGCTTAAAAAAGAGTTTAAGTTTAGCTCTATGATGGCTGTTCCTCAAATTAAAAAAGTGATTGTTAATATGGGAGTAACACAACCCGTGGACCCTAAGGCTCGCTGGAAGATTATGGATAGTATTATTGATCAATTTAAGGTTATTACTGGTCAGAAGCTGAATATTAATTTAGCTCGTCAGTCAGTAGCGGGTTTTAATCTTAGAGAGGGAGATCCGGTTGGTGCAACGGTAACTTTGAGAGGTCAGCGAATGTGGGAGTTTCTTGATAAGTTAATTGGCATCACTTTACCTCGAGTTAAGGATTTTCAGGGTATTTCTAGAAATGCTTTTGATGGGCAGGGAAATTATAACTTGGGTTTAGATGAGCAAATTGTTTTTCCAGAAATAAATTATGATAACATTGACCAAGTTCGTGGTTTACAAATTACAATTGTTACTAGTGCTAAAGAAAACAAACAGGCTTTTAAATTATTAGAATTATTAGGCATGCCGTTTGCAAAGGAAAATAATGGCTAAAACATCAAAAATAATTAAATCACTCAGGCTAAAAGAGAAGCGCCAAAAGTATTTAGAGGAATGTTTGCAAACTGGTGAGCGCAGAGAAAATCGCGTCTCGACTAGAGGCAAAAATCGTTGTAAAATTACGGGTCGTCCCCGTGGATATATAAGGTACTTTGGATTAAGTAGAATTACATTCCGTGAACTGGCAAATAAAGGAGAATTGCCAGGAGTAGTAAAAGCAAGTAAATAACTATTATGACAACTGATTCGATCGCTGACATGATAATCCGGATTAAGAATGCTCTCGCCGCAGGACATAGTGAGGTGGTGATTCCACATTCCAAATTAAAGGCTGCTATTGCTGAGATTTTAGTTAGAGAAAACTATGTTTCTAAGACGGAGTCTTTAGAGATGAAGCCACAAAATCAAATCAAATTAAAACTAAGGTATGAAGGTTCGCTTCCAGCAATTAGTGGAGTCAAGCGAGCTTCGAAGCCCGGAAGAAGACTCTATGTCTCGGTTAATAAGATTCCAGTTACCTTAGATGGATATGGCATTACACTCCTTAGTACAAACCAGGGTATTTTAACTGATAAAGAAGCACGTCTTAAAAATGTTGGAGGAGAAATTATTTGTCAGATTTGGTAATAATTATGTCAAAAATTGGTCGCGTTCTTATCACTATTCCCAAAGAAGTAACTCTTGAAATGGATAGTCAATCGATTATGGTTAAAGGCCCTAGGGGTCAGCTGAGTACCAAGATTTTACCTGGGATAAAAATAACTCTAGAAAATAATCAGCTTCAAGTCACCAGAACTAATCATGAAAAACAAAGCAAGGCTAATCATGGTCTAGTGAGAAGCTTAATTAACAATAATATACTTGGAGTGGTTGAGGGTTATAAAAAAACTTTAAAAATGGTTGGAACAGGTTACCGTGTCCAGCAAAAAGGAACGGGATTAAATCTTCAAGTTGGATTTTCTCATGATGTAGAGTATAAAGCTCCTGAGGGAATTATTCTTTCAGTTGAAGGAAATGACACAATTATTGTTTCAGGTATAAGTAAGCAACAAGTCGGGCAAGTAGCCGCTGAAATTCGTCAAGTTAAAAAACCTGAGCCTTACAAGGGCAAGGGTGTTCGTTATGAAGGTGAGGTAGTTAGACGCAAGCAAGGAAAAGCAGCTACTGCTTAATAAAGAAAACTATGTCAAAAATTAATCACAACCTATCAACGAAAAAGAAACGACAAATTAGGGTCAGATCAAAGATTCATGGGACAGCTTTGTGCCCTAGGTTAAGTGTGTTTCGTTCCAATCAACATTTTTATTTGCAGGCAATTGATGATGATAAAGGACTAACTTTGGCTTGCGCTAATGACCTTGATAAAAAGAAGAAGTTTATTGGTACTAAAACAGAGAAAGCTTTAGTAATTGCTCAAGAAATTGCTAAACAACTTAAGGTTAAAAAAATTAAGCAACTAGTGTTTGACCGCAGTCACTGTCGTTATCATGGGAGAGTCAGGGCAGCAGCAGAAACTTTAAGAGAAGCAGGACTTAAACTATAAAAGGAAAATATGAGAGATCAAATTAAAACTGACGCATTTGAAGAAAAAGTAATTCAAATTTCAAGAGTTTCAAAAAAAACTAAAGGAGGTAACTCTATTGGTTTTTCAGTAATTATGGTTGTGGGTGATAAAAAAGGTAAAATTGGCGTAGCTAAAGGTAAGGCTCCCGATGTAGTTTCAGCGATTAAAAAAGGTGTTAGAAAAGCTAAAAAACGCATGATTCAGGTGCCAATAGATGGTACCACTGTGCCTTTTAAGATTTTTGTTAAGAAAGGCGCTGCTAAACTATTGCTTAAACCTGCTCCTAAAGGGACAGGTGTAATTGCCGGTGGTCCAGTGAGGGCAGTGGTAGAAGCTGCTGGCATTAGAGATATTTCTAGCAAAATTTTAGGAACCAATAATCAAGCATCAAATGCATATGCTACTTTTGAGGCCCTGCAGCAAATTGCTAGATTGGTTAAAATTAAGGGCATTAAGCTTAGATCGGTTACGCAAGTTGAAAAACAGGAAAAAGATTAAGTAAATATGTCACTATTAAATCATCTCACTAGCATTGTTGATCGGTCGGCAAAAAGAGTTGGCCGTGGTTATGGATCTGGCAAAGGCGGTCATACTTCTGGCCGAGGAATGAAGGGTCAACGATCAAGAGAAGGTGGTAAGCGTCCGCTTTGGTTTGAGGGTGGACAGTTGCCTCTTACTAAGCGTCTACCAATGTTACGTGGTAAGGGTAGATTTAATGTGGTTAATCCCACAGCAGAGGTAACCTTGGGAGACATTGAAAAAATGAAAGCCAAGATAATTAATTTAGAAACGCTCAAAGAAGAAAAAGTAATTAATGCCCGTTTTAGAAAAGTCAAAGTTGTTAAAACTGGTCAATTGATTCGCAAAGTAACAGTGGAAATTCCAGTTTCAGCAGGAGCTAGGCAGGCTATCGAAAACGCGGGTGGCTTGATTAAGTAATCTACGCTAATATTATTTAGATGTCAAAAGTTATTGATTTTTTGAAACGGATTTTTTCTACTCCGTCACTACGAAACAAAATTCTATTTTCCTTAGGAATTTTTTTTGTTTTTAGATTTTTAGCTCATATTCCAGTTCCTGGCGCAGATCTTGATAAATTGCAAAGCATTTTTGCCTCTAATCAATTTTTAAGTTTTTTAAATATTTTTTCAGGTGGTACTTTGGCTAATTTTTCAATTATGGCAGTTGGGATTAATCCTTACATCACGGCTTCAATTGTGATGCAATTATCTACTATGGTTTTCCCTCAACTCAAGGAAATTCAAAAGGATGGTGAATCAGGCCGAGAAAAAATTAATCAATACACGCGCCTACTCTCTATTCCATTGGCTATAGTGCAGAGCATATCGGTGATTGCTCTATTAAATTCTCAACAGCTACTTGATACAAGCAATCCTCTGTCACTAGTAGCGTTAGTCACTAGCTTAGTGGCTGGAGCGATGATTGTGATGTGGTTGGGAGAGTTGATTTCAGAATATGGTTTGGGTAATGGTATTTCAATGATTCTTTTAGGGGGTATTGTTAGTCAATTTCCAGTAGTAATTGCCCAAGCTCTAGCTACTACTAGTACCGCACAGCTTACAACCACATTAAGCTTTATTTTGATTATTTTAGCAATTATAGGGTTAATTGTTTTTATGAATGAAGCAGTTAGGAAAATTAAAATCCAATATGCCCGTCGTACTAGGGGTAGTAAGGTTTATGGTGGGCAAACTACCCATTTGCCAATCAGGGTCAATGTCGCTGGGGTAATGCCAATTATTTTTGGTATTTCAATTATGTTAGCTCCATCTTTTATTGGGCGAATTTTAATGACTAGTGGACAAGTAAAATTAGTTGAATTTGGTCAGTTATTAAGCGCATGGTCTAATCCAACTTCTGGGGTTTACATGATATGCTATTTTTTAATAGTTTTTGGTTTTACTTTTTTTTCAGCGCTGTTATTTTTTAATGCAGAAGATATGTCTGAAGAGCTTAAAAAAAGTGGCGCTTTTGTTCCTGGAATAAGACCAGGTAGTCCCACTAAGAAATTTTTAGAGTTTGTTGTAACTAGAATTAGCTTGGCTGGAGCGGTTTTTTTGGGATTTATTGCACTCTCGCCTTCTTTCGCCCAAATTTTTACCGGAGTGGGAAACCTAGCTGTTGGTGGAACTAGCATTCTGATTGTGGTCTCGGTAATTTTAGAAACCTCCAAGCAAGTAGAGTCAATGTTAGTAGGTCAAAATTACGAGAAATATATCTAACATCCTATATTTTCTTCTTGATTTATCCGTTAAATCTTGTATAGTATGACAGTTGTTAAAAATACCCGAGGAGTTTAATTAATGAAATTAATCATCATTGGCATTCAGGGTGCTGGTAAATCTACTCAGGGAAATTTACTTTCTGAAAAGTTTAATATTCCTTATTTATCTTCTGGGCATGTTTTTCGTCAAATGTGTAAAGAACACAGATGGATTAAAGAGATTTTGGCTTCAGGCAAGTTAGTTCCAGATAAAACTGTTTTAAAAATCATTGCTGATTATCTAAATAAACCCGAGTATGAATCAGGCTACATACTTGATGGTTTTCCCAGAACTGTTATGCAAGCAAAAGAGTTTAAAAATGGTGTAGAAAAGGTTATTTTTCTTGATGTTTCAGACAAAGAAGCATTGTGGAGAATTTCTGGACGAACTAGTGAGCGCGATGATGAAACTCTTGCAGCTATTAGAAAAAGAATTGAGTTATTCCATAAAGAAACTAAACCAGTTATAGAATACTATAAAAAACAAGGCAAGCTTTTGATGGTTGATGGCGAAAAGAACATTGACGATGTATTTGCTGAAATTAAATCAGGATTGGCGCTTTAAAACATGGGAAAAGTTCAAGATCATAAACAAGCCGTTAAGGCACGCAGGCAAGTGGATGAAACCACCCCGAGAGCTATTGATCCAGATAGAATGGAGATAGAAGGTGTTGTTGAGCAATGTTTGCCCAATACTATGTTTAAAATCAAGGTGACCCAAGCCCCGGCCGTTAGCTTAAAAGACAAAATTTTGCTTGGGACTTTAGCTGGAAAGATGAGATTATATAGAATTCGGGTAATGCCAGGCGATGAGATCAAAGGATATGTGTCTAAATATGACCTCGGAAAGTGTAAAATAACCTATAGATCAATAAAAAGACCTTCGCAGTAAAATTACTGCTTTTCTAAAGTGATAGTTTGCGGTATATTTACGCCCTGTAAATCAAGATAAAAAAATAATTATGAAAGTTAGTTCATCAATCAAGAAACGTTGTGATAAATGTAAAATTATTAAACGCAAGGGAATAATAAGAATTGACTGTAAGGCTGACCCTAGACATAAACAACGACAAGGATAAAATACTTAAATAAATTTATGCCACGAATTACTGGTTTTGACATCCCGGATGAAAAGAAGATTGCTTTTTCTTTGAGGTATATTTATGGAGTTGGACCTAAGATTTCAAAGCTTATCTTATCTCATGCGAAAATCGATCCAGAAAAAAGAGCCAAAGATTTATCTGCTGATGAAATTAATCAAATTACAAAACAACTAGACCATTTTGTTGTTGGTGGTCAACTTAGACGCATTGTAAGAGATAACATCGAACGTCTTAAAAGAATTGGTAGCTATAGAGGCTTGCGCCACCGCCAAGGATTACCAGTACGAGGGCAGCAAACTAGAACTAATGCCAGAACTGGTCGTGGCAAGAGAAAGACAGTGGGTGCTTTGAGTAAAGAAGTGGCAGCTAAACTAGAGCAACCAAAGTAGTAAATTGATTTTAATTAAAAAATATGTCAAATAACCGAAAAAACCCTACTAAAAAAACTTATCAAACAGTGCCTAAGGGTAGAATGTATGTCACAGCTACTTTTAACAGTACTTTGGTGAGTATTACTGATAACAATGGCAATGTGCTATGTTGGTCTTCTACAGGCGAAGCAGGTTTTAGTGGTTCTCGTAAATCTACACCTTATGCAGCTACTATTACCATTGAAAATGCTATTAATAAGGCGCGAGCTTTTGGCATGAATGAGATAGATCTTTATATTAAGGGTCCCGGGCCTGCTCGCGATGTGGCCTTGAGGGTGATCAGAGCTCAGAGAGTTAAGCTTGGCATGATTGCCGATGTAACCCCACTACCTCATAATGGGACTAAACCACGTAAGGCTAAACACAATAGATAAAGAATAAAACTATGGCAAGATATACTGGACCAAAAAATAAACTAGCTAGAAAAACCGGTGAAGACCTGGGTTTAAAAACTAATGCGCTTAAAGTAGCTCGCAGGCTGATGGTTAGACCTGGTCAGCATGGTCATCGTGGTCGCAGAAAACTATCAGACTTTGGGGTGCAGTTGCAAGAGAAACAAAAGCTAAAGTACATTTATGGTATTTTAGAAAAACAGCTTCGTAAAATTTATAAAGAAGCAAGCAAAAATCCGACAGCAACTGGCTCGGCCTTGCTAAGTTTTTTAGAAAGAAGACTTGATAATATTGTTTATCGTACAGGTTGGGCCCCAACTAGATTTGCTGCTAGACAATTAGTTGCCCATGGACATATTCAGGTTAACGGTAAGAAGATGAGTATTCCATCATATCGCGTTAAAATTAAAGATGTAATTAATATAAAAGGTAAATCTACAAAAATTCCATTTGTGGCCCAGCTACTTAAAGAATCAGAAGCATCTGCTCCAGAGTGGCTGGAGAAAAAAGGTGCGGTTGTTAAAGTCAATAGAGTTCCAATTAGGGATGATATTGCAGAAAAAATTGATGAGCAATTAGTGGTTGAGTTTTATAGTCGTTAAATAAAAAGTATTAATAATATAAACCCTAGTTAACAGATTTCCCCGCCAGAAGCGTGGGAGAGGGGAAACAAGGAGAAAAAATATGAAAGATCTATCTACCTATCCAGTGATGAATCCTACCTTTGAGGTTAGTGAGCTAGAGGAAAATGCTGGCGTAGCTACTTTAGTGATTGAGCCTTTAGAGCAAGGCTATGGTCATACTATTGGCAATGCGCTACGAAGAGTTTTGCTCTCTTCATTACCAGGTAGTGCAATTACTAGGGTTAAGATCGATGGTGCTGATCATCAATATACTACCCTAGAGGGCATGACTGAAGATGTGGTTGAGCTGATTTTAAACCTTAAGCAAATTAGGGTTAAATCTATGATTTCAGAAGGCCAATCTAAGATTTTTTTAGATGTTAAAGGTCCTGCTGATATAACTGCTGCTAGTATGATTCCAGAATCGGGGATAGAAATTATAAATCCCGATCAATACTTAGCTACTTTAGCCAAGGGTCAGTCCTTAAAACTTGAGGCTACAGTTGAGTCAGGTATTGGTTATCAAACTACTCAAGAAGTTGAGTCTAAATTAATTGGCGAAATTCCAATTGATGCGTTGTTTTCTCCAGTAATAAAGGTTTCATACAAAGTTGAGCAAACTCGAGTTGGGCGTCGTACTGATTATGACAAGATCGTGATGCAGATTCAAACTGATGGGACAATGAGTCCTTTGGACGCTGTTAGAGCTGCTGCTAGGATTTTAGATAAACAGTTTCAACAGGTTTTTGATCCTGTTTTACCAGAGCCAGAAGATAAAGGACCAGAGTTAACCCCTGAGGAAGCTGAGACTTTAAGATTGACCGTAGAAGAACTAGATTTGCCAACTAGAATTGCCAATGCATTGCGCAAAGGTGGATTTAAAACAGTAGCTGATCTCCAAAATTCTCCACGATCAATCATTACCAAGGTTAAAAATTTAGGTGAAAAAAGTGTTGAGATCATTGATGAAGCTTTAGATAAAAAAGGGGTTAAATTGGGAGGCGGACAGAATGAGACATAGAGTTAAAAAGTCTTTTTTTAATCGTGACACTAAGCATCGTCAAGCTATGTTAAAAAATAGTTTACGTAATTTAGTGCTTCATGGCGAAATTAAGACAACTCATGCAAAAGCAAAGGAATTTAAGAGGTTAGCTGATAAGCTGATTGCTAGAGCCCTGACTGATTCTGTTGAATCTAGGCGTAAACTACATCAAGTTTTTGGTAAAAGAGATATAGTCAATACTTTAGTTGATCGAATTGCACCAGTTTTTAAAGATCGAAAATCTGGATTTACCAGAATTATTAAAATTGGACGCAGGCGCGGAGATAATGTAGAAATGGTCAAGCTAGAGTTAGTAGTTAAGCCTGAAATTTTAGGTACATTAAAAAAATCTATAGAAGTAAAGCCGGCTCAAGTTAAAAAGAATGTAACTCTTAAGAAAACTAAGTCAGTTGCCAAAAAAGTGAAAACCAGTAAAATTACAAAAGAAGAAAAAATAATCAGTAAGAAAAAAGATAAGCAAAAATAATGAAAACTTACATGCAAAAAACAGCAGAAGTAAAAAGAGATTGGCATCTTGTAGATGTCGGTGGTCAGATTTTGGGTCGAATAGCTACTCAAATTGCCCAAAAATTAATCGGTAAGCATAAGTCTACTTATACCCCTCATATTGATGGAGGCGACTTTGTGGTGGTAATTAATGCCAGTAATGTGGCGCTAAGTAGAAATAAGGCTGATAAAAAAGTCTATTTTAGACACTCTGGTTTTCCAGGTGGTTTAAAAGAGATTCCTTTTAAGAAAATGTTGGCAGAACATCCAGAGCAAGTTATCAAGCTAGCTGTAAAAAATATGCTTCCTAAAAACAAGCTTCGCCAGCTTCGCATGAATCGTCTTAAAGTATATCCTGGAGACAAACATGCTCATGAGAGTCAGTTTAATTACCAAGAAAGCGCTACTAAAAAGAAATAACATTTTATGGCTAAAAAATTATCCAAACAACCACAAAAAATTATCCAGATGGCTCGTCGACAGCAAAAACGCCAGCCAAGCCCGGTGGTAGATAAGCCTAGTTTTGAGATTCCTCAGGGTAGATATGTTGAGAGTGTTGGGCGTCGCAAGATGGCAACAGCTCGAGTAAGAATTTATGAGCAAAAAGACGGTCAATTTATAGTTAATGATCAATTAGTTAAAGACTATTTTGTAGGCATCAATAATGCTGTAAAAGTTTATACTCAACCATTTGAGT
>JAHJBU010000104.1 GCA_018813375.1 Patescibacteria group bacterium | reverse complement strand
TAATTACAGCGCCACAGGGATAAACTACACCAGCTTTAAAGCCATAGTTTTCGTATTCTTCTCGCGGTTATAAGATTGGCTTGGCAGAGCGATACAATACTTTGGTGGGATCGTTTAAATCAAGTAACATGGCACCAACTTTATATTCACTAGCATCCTTATCATCAACCGCTTGGTAAATTAATAGCCACCCGTCTTTAGTTTTTAAAGGTGGAGCACCAGCGCCAATCTTTAGGCTGTCCCACCACTGCCTGGAGCGTGGAGAGATTTTATGTTCACCCCGAAGATAGGTATAGCCATCAAAATTTAAATCATCCACAAAGTCAATTAAGATATCGGGGAAGACACGGTGCATAATGACATATTTATTATTAATTTTTTCCGGAAAAATAACAGCACTTTTATCAACCACATTGGGTTTAGAAATTAAAACTGGTCTTTCCCATAAGAAGTTGTGGTCCAGAAAGTCTGATAAAGCGATCGAGGTTAAAGCAATGCGAGGGGGATTCCAGCCATCATAGGCTACGTAAGTCATATAAACACGATCATTAATAATGGTTGCGCGAGGGTCTTCACAACCGCCACAACCACCACCGGAAACAAAACCATTTTTTGGGTTGCCCAAAGGCATGGCTACACCTTCAAATTTTTGATTAGGACGATAAGCTGGTTGATCTAGGCGCTTGTTGATAGTGATGCCATCATCACTACATGCATAACCGATTTGTGAAACGTAATCATAGCCCTGAGCTCTGTATAGTAGGTGGACTTTATCCGCCGCATATATTGCCGCTGGATTAAAAGTGCAAAATGCTTCCCAGGAGTTAGTAGCATTGGGCTTAAGTACGGGGTTGGAGGCAGATCTATACAAAACTTGAGGCTCGTGCTTAAGTTTAATCTTATTTTTAATTAAGTATTCTGGATATTTAATCTCCTTGCTGCCTAAAAGCGGGGAGTACCAAATGGCTAGATATTGATTATCAGTTTTAGTTAGTTGTTGAAATTGCCAACCTTCCTTTATATCACCAATGGTGGCAATAAATTTTGGTTTTTTCCATAAGGCATGATTGGGCTGAGCTAATTCTAAAAGGTGTAAATAAACTTTAATTTGTCCACCTTGGGTGCAGTGACAAAAAACTTGAATGCCTTCCTGAGTAATAAAAAAGTTTTCTACCTGCAGAGAGTTTGCTCTGATTTTGGCGTCACTTAATTCTTTAATTAATATTTGTGCAAATAGTCGATTTAACTCGTGCTCATTTTTTTGTTTAATTGAGAGAGTTGGAGATTTATTGTTAATGTAACTATTTTTTTTGAGCTGAGTAGTTTCAACCCTAAAGATTTTTAAAATAGCTTTCCTTATTCTGACAAAAGAGTTATTTAAATTGGCGGGCATGGTTATTTAAGTTGATAAAACTAATATGTAGTGATTGATAGTTACTAATTTAAAACAAATGAGATTTTCAAGTTTGAATTAATTGTAGCTCTTATATCAGTGTTTCACAACCAAGAGTTTAATGAGGTTTTCTTGGGTTATTTAATGAATAGAATTAGCAAGGTTATAAAATAAGGTATAAAATACACATTAGTTTATTAAAATGAAAAAAAACTTTCTATTTGTTTCCTTTGAAGCCTTAATCACTGACACTGCCTGGCAAGTGGTGAAGGAAGGGCATAATGTTAAATATTATATTGAAAACCAAAAAGTTCGGGATATTGGCAATGGATTTGTTCCCAAAACAAAAGATTGGAAAAATGAAATTGATTGGGCAGACATAATCATTTTTGATGATGTCTTGGGGCATGGTGTTTTGGCAGAAAACTTGCGTAAAAAAGGCAAGTTGGTGATTGGTGGAACAAAATATACAGATCGGCTTGAAGATGATCGTTCATTTGGTCAGAACGAGCTTAAAAACCATGGAATAAAAATTTTACCCTATAAAGAATTTAATTATTTTGATGATGCTATTGAGTATGTAATTGCAAACCCAAATAAATATGTGATTAAGCCAAGTGGTGAAGCTCAAAATATTAAAAAACTTTTATTTGTAGGTCAAGATAATGATGGCTCTGATGTACTAAAAGTTTTGAATGCATATAAAAAAACTTGGAGTGAACAAATTAAGGAGTTTCAATTACAACGAAAAGTAACATCGGGAGTGGAAATTGCTGTTGGCGCTTTTTTTAATGGTAAAAAATTTATTTATCCAATTAATATTAATTTTGAACATAAAAAACTTTTTCCAGGAGATTTGGGTGTCGCAACTGGTGAAATGGGCACAAGCATGTTTTGGAGTGGACCAAATAAGTTGTTTATAGAGACTTTAAATAAGATGGAGCCAACTTTGAAAAAAGAAAAATATGTTGGCTACATAGATATTAATTGTATTGTCAATGGAACGGGTATCTATCCACTAGAATTTACCGCAAGGTTTGGTTATCCTACTATCCACATTCAGTCTGAATCGATCATAACTCCTATTAGTGAGTTTTTACTTAAATTAGCTCGTGGAGAAGATTTTGAAATTAAAACAAAACCAGGATTTCATTTAGGAACAAGAATAGTAGTCCCGCCATTTCCTTATAATGATCCCAAAACTTATCGTTCTTTTTCAAAAAACAATGCAATTATTTTTAAAAAACCACATCTAGATGGTGTTCATCTTGAGGATGTAAAATTAAAAAAAGGAGAATGGACTATTGCTGGAAATAGTGGAGTAATTTTGGTTATCGCTGCATCTGGACCAACAATGCGTCAGGCTCAGGCTCAGATGCGTAATCGTATTAAAAATATTATTATTCCTAATATGTATTATCGTATTGGTATAGGTAGCCGTTGGTATGAGGATAGTGATAGGCTACATGCCTGGGGATATTTGCGAGAAATATAAAAAAGAGATATGCAGAAACAAAATATTTTAGCAAGACAAAAAATTATAGAATT
>JAHJBU010000103.1 GCA_018813375.1 Patescibacteria group bacterium | reverse complement strand
TGTGCCTTATGCGTTGTTTCTTTATGTGGGTTTACTACCGTGGAATTTGTTTGCGGCTTCAATCGGGAGTGGTATGAACTCATTGGTAGGGAATGGATCGTTATTAACTAAAATTTATTTTCCTAGAGAAATTTTTGTGGTGAGTACGATTCTAGCTAAGATTGTGGATTTTCTTTTAGCTTCATTAGTGTTGATTGCATTTTTCATTTATTTTCAACAACCCATTACCCCTAATATCTTATGGGTGATTCCCATCTTTTTTATTCAACAGCTCTTCACTTATGGTTTGTCACTAATTCTGTCAGCACTTAATTTGTTCTATAGAGATATTCAGTATCTTTTTGGTTTAATTCTTTTAACCTGGATGTACTTAACTCCAGTAATTTATCCCACAGAGATGTTTCCTCCTCAGTATCAGTGGATTTTTAAGCTTAATCCCATGGCAGTACTGATTAATGCTTATCGTCAGGTGATGTTGGGCGGTGGCATGCCTAATTTAACTAGTTTGGGGATTGCACTACTGCTCTCAGTGATTATGGTGGTTGGTGGGTATCAAGTTTTTAAACGCTTGGAAGGATTATTTGCTGATGTCGTCTAATCAAGAGATAGCTATCCAGATTAAACATGTTTCTAAATTGTTTCATAAACAGAATCAAAGGACGTTTAAGGAGTTGATTCCGGCATTTTTAGGTGGAAAGAAGGTAGTGGAGTCATTTTGGGCACTAAAGGATATTGATTTGGAGATTAAGAAGGGTGAAACGATTGGAATTATTGGCCCTAATGGTTCTGGCAAGTCTACTCTACTTAAACTAATTGCTGGAGTAACTAAGCCTACCAAGGGAGAAATTATTACTAAGGGCAGAATAGCTCCCCTAATTGAGTTAGGAGCAGGATTTCATCCAGAACTTACAGGCAGAGAGAATGTTTATCTTAATGGGATTATCTTAGGGATGAGTAGAAAAGAGGTGGATGAGAAGTTTAAGAAGATTGTGGATTTTGCAGAGATCTGGGATTTTATTGATCAACCAGTTAAACACTATAGCTCAGGGATGTATCTAAGATTAGCTTTTGCGGTGGCTGTACATACTAATCCTGAAATACTACTTATTGATGAGATACTGGCGGTGGGAGATACTTCTTTTCAAGCTAAGTGCTTTAAGAAGATGGATGAGTTTAAGAGAGATAAAATTACAATTATATATATAAGTCATGATCTGGATTCAGTGAGGAAGTTTTGCGATAAGGTTCTTTTTTTGAACTATGGATTAATTAAAAAATTTGGTAAAACTAGCGAATCTATTCAAGAGTATTCTTCAAATGACTAATTTTTACACCAGAGATTTAGTTGATGATAAATATAAGAAATCAATTGGTGATTTTTCTTATGGCAATCCTAAAATAATGGATTGGAATGAAGGAGCCAAATTAAAAATTGGTAAATTTTGTTCAATTGCTGATGAGGTAGTAATTTTTTTTGGAGGAGAGCATAGGATAGACTGGATTTCTACCTATCCATTTTCTGTTTTAAATGAAGAATGGCCGACAACTTCTTCTATTACTGGTCACCCAAGAACAAAAGGTGATGTTTTTATTGGCAATGATGTATGGATTGGTTATCGTTCCATGATATTATCTGGAGTTAATATAGGAGATGGAGCTGTAATAGGAGCTGGGAGTGTGGTGACTAAAGATGTTGCTCCATATAGTGTAGTAGCTGGAAATCCAGCTCGTTTAATTAAAAAACGATTTGATGATGAAAAAATTAAAAAGCTCTTAGAAGTAAAATGGTGGAATTGGTCAAAAGATAAAATTGAAAAAGAAATTAATAGGCTGTGTAGCCCTAAAATAGGTTAAATTTAAATATCTTAATAATTAAATTATGAAAAACTTCGATTTTCATCAGCATTTCCAATTTGATTATGAAAAAAAATATGGTTATTTGGAATCAGCGTGGATTGGACATAGATATTTTATTTATGATCTTATTAGCAATTTAAAACCAGAGGTAATAGTGGAGTTGGGAACTCATTGGGGTGGTTCACTATTTTCAATGGCTCAGCCCATAAAAGATTTTAAATTATTAACAAAAATTTATGGAGTTGATACGTGGAGGGGAGATAAGCAAGCGGGTTTTTATAGCGAGGGTGTTTTTGCTGTAGTAAAAAAGATTAAAACTACAATCTATAAAAATTTAAATATTACTTTGGTAAGAAAATTTTTTGATGAAGCGGTTAATGATTTTAAAAATAAAAGTATAAATTTATTGCATATAGATGGCCTGCATACCTATGAAGCAGTTAAGCATGATTTCGATACATGGTTACCTAAAGTAAAAAAGGACGGAATAATTATCTTCCATGATGTTTTGGAGAAAAAAGATGACTTTGGTGTTTATAAGCTTTGGGATGAATTAAAGATCAAATATAAATATTTTGAATTTATTAATTTTCATGGCTTAGGATTAATTTTTATAGGAAAGCAATTTTTCAATTTTGATAAAGTTTACCAAAATTATTACCCATTACTTCATGAAATTAATAAATTTGATAAGGATATTAAATCAAAAGATGAGGATATTAAATCAAAAGATGAGGATATTAAATCAAAAGATGAGGATATTAAATCAAAAGAAATTTTGATTGAAAAATATGGGAATGAGCTAGCAAATATAGATGAATCAATGAGCAGATTTTTTGATTTACAAAAAGAAATTTTAAAGCTACATAGAGAAAGATCTGACTATCAGTTACAGTTAAATAATATTACTTCTTCGGGATTTTATAAATTTTGGCAAT
>JAHJBU010000102.1 GCA_018813375.1 Patescibacteria group bacterium | reverse complement strand
ATAGTTATTTAGCTTTTGTTTCTTTTTTATCTTTAGCAGGTTTTTCTTGAGCTTGCTTGGCTTTATCAGGTTCTTTAGCAGGTTTTTCTTGAGCTTGCTTGGCTTTATCAGGTTCTTTAGCAGGTTTTTCTTGAGCTTGCTTGGCTTTGGCGAGTTGTTTTTTAGAAGGCTTCTTTTTTTTAGGTGGAAATGGATTACCTGATTTGAAACGTTTTGCTAAGCTAGCTACTGTGTCAGTAGGCTGTGCTCCTTTGGCTATCCATTTATTATATTCTTCTAGATTGATTTCTAAAATCTTTGGATCTTGTGTGGGTGCATAATGCCCCAGCTTAGCAGTGTATTTACCATCTCTTTTAGTTCTGGCTTCTTGAACTACCACTCGATAGTGAGGTTGATTTCTTTTGCCAAAACGAATTAATTTTATTTTTAACATAGGTTGCGATTATAAGGGTTTTATTATGTTTACTCAAGTAGCACCAAGTTCCTCCAAAGCCTTTTGTGCAGCAGCTTGTTGGGCTGTTTGTTTACTCTTACCCAAACCCGTTCCTGTTGTTTGAGAATCAATTAGTACTTTGACAGTGAATTTCTTATTGTGATCTGGACCTTCCTCTTTAATTACTTCGTAGACTGGCGCTTCAAAGCCTTTGGCTTGGACGATTTCTTGCAGGAAACTTTTTGCATCGCGGTAAAGTTTTTGTTGTTTAATTTTATCAAACTTATGAAATAAATGTTGATTGAGAAACTCTTTTGTAGGCTGATAGCCTTGATCTAAGTAAAGAGCTCCAATAATAGCTTCGGTTGTGTCTGCTAATAAACTAGGGTTGGTTCGTCCTCCAGTTGCTTCTTCTCCATTGCTCATGTAAAGTTTTTGACCAAGATCTAGTTCTTGAGCCACTTCTGCTAAAGTAGTTGTTTTAACCAAAGCACTGCGATAAGTAGTTAGAATACCCTCTGGCTCAGTGGGGTATTTTCCAAATAAATATTCGGTAGTGATTAACTCTAAGACTGCATCACCAAGAAACTCTAATCTTTCATTAGATTCTACTGAAGGTGAGATTTTTTCATTTAATGCGCTACGGTGGGTAAGTGCTGTTTCTAAAAGTGAAGAATTATTAAATTGAGGTAACATATTGTTATTATCCAAGCTCTGCTTCTTCTATGACAATACTAGCTAGCTGTTCTAGAGTTCTAACTTGAGAAAGCAATTCTTTAGTTTCAGTAGAAAGTCCAAATTTTTGGCTAATGGTAAAGACTAAACGCATAAAATCAGTTTCCAGATTAATTCCTAGCGCAACTTCAAGGTTGTCAGTAATATCAATTTGAGTAGCATCAATTAGCAACTCTTGATAGATAATGTCTCTTATTTGGTCAATAATAATAGTTTTTTTAGTCATGATTTTTTTACTTTTATAAGTGGGATGTGGTCAGGTTAGCATTTGACCTAATACTCCGTTAACAAAACGAGGAGAGCTTTCTGTCCCAAATTCTTTAGCTAACTCTACAGCTTCATTAATTATTACTTTTTTTGGTACTTTAGTATGTTTTGATTCATAGACAACTAGGCGTAAAATAGCTAAATCAACTTGATTTATTCCAATTAGTGGTCTCTCTGGTGCAAATTTGGCTATTTCATGGTCGATTTTGTCTATTAAAGAAATAATTTTTTTATATATTTCTAGCTCATCTGTTGGTAAATCTAATTTTTGATTGTAGCTGTAGCTAAATAATGCTTGCATCAGCCGGATTCTTTTCTGATGCCTAGGATCAGGATTAGTATCCTTAATTTCTTTTTCAATAGAATAATCACCACTAGGGAGTTGGTTTACGTCTGACATAGTTTTAGTATATAAGAGCTATCTGAAAATGCAACTATTTTTTTACCTCTTTTAACCCAATGGTTTTAAAGATTTGAGCTACTAAACCTCTTTTATGTAAAGGAATGCTGGTTTGAGCCAAGTTTTTTTTTAAACTCGGTCTATTGCCTTGACGGCGTTTGCCGCGTTCTACTCTAGTAATTTTATTTTTTGGTACTGCTCCCATAGAAATCAAATTGTAACTCGGGGCGGATAGATTTGCAAGCTCAAGTCTTAGTCAAAGTTTTAGTTAATTAGTTCACTATTCAGTCATATATGGCCGAGCAGAGCCGTCTTTTTCTACTTCAACTTTAAATTTAGTTTTAAGTTTTTGATTAAGTTGTTTGACTTTAGTTTGGAAAGCAGAGATTTGCTGTTTTTGTTTTTTTAAGCTATCTAATTTCATAACAACACGCATGTATCCACAATAATAATGAACATTAAGAGTTCCTGATTGTTTAGTTTTCATCCACTCTTTAAGTTTATTTGTGTTGGATAAAAATATTCCACCGCCAGCTGGACTCCAGTCAGCGATATTTTTACAGTTTTGATCAACACAAACTAGACTTTTGCAATTTGGGTCACTAATTTTTTCTAAATATTCTTTTTTATTTTTTGTCGCAATTTCATTGATATGAGTTTCAAATTCCTGATAGGGTTTAGCATTTTTCTTTTTTTTCATAGAGTTTTTGATAATTTATATTTTATTACTCTAAGTATATCTCATATATTACTTTTTGGCGATTTTTTTTATTAGAATTTATTAGAATTTGTAGATATTGGGATAAGTGATTGATATTTTTTATGTAGTTGTTCAAAAATAAGGTGCGCTTTAGTAATTAATTGGATATTAGTCCAATTGGCAAACTTGAGCTGGTCAAAGCCATGCTGATCTGTACCAAAAAGGTCCCCCGCACCACGGTTTTTAAGATCAAATTCTGCTAGTTTCATACCGTCATTGACTTTGGTAAAAAACTCCAGGCGTTGGCGGGTTTTTTTAGAGCTTGCGCTTGGAAATAATAGACAATAGGCTTGTTGCCCTGCCCTACCCACCCTGCCTCGAAGTTGATGAAGGCTGGCTAATCCAAAGCGCTCGGCAGACTCAATTATCATAATGGAAGCAGCCGGCAAATCGACACCTACTTCTACAATGGGTGTGCTGACTAAGATGTCAATTTTTTGATTAAAGAGGTCCTTAATAATGTGGTCCTTTTGTTTTTGGGTTAGACGACCATGAAGGAGCTTTACTTTGAAATCAGCAAATTCTTTAGCTAAAGTTTCGAAAGTTTCAGTAGCAGATTTAATTTTAGCAAAGCCCTCATGATCTGAAGGATCAATGAAAGGACATATTATTAATACCTGCCCTCCACTCTCTTGGAGCTGCTGCTTAATCCATTTGTAAGAGTTAGTGCGTTTTTTTTCTGGCACCAGCCAGGTTTTAACTGGTTTTCTCCCTACGGGCATCTCATCAATTACGCTTAATTCTAAATGAGAAAAAATGGTTAGCATCAGACTACGTGGAATAGGTGTTGCTGACATAGTTAAGACATGAGGTCTAAGAGTTAGTTTAGAGATTTCATTGCGTTGCTCTACTCCAAAACGATGTTGCTCATCATATACAACTAAAGCAGGTTTAATTTTTTGGAGTTTGTTAATCACAGCATGAGTGCCAATATATAGAGTGGGATTCTCACTTAGAGTAAATTTATTTTTAGCTGTTAAAAGTTGGATATTTATTTCTGGGAAAAGCTGTTGGAAGGTAATAAAATGTTGCTCAGCTAGAATTTGAGTGGGAGCGATAAAGGCCACGTGTTGATTATTTTTAAGAGTGTGATTGGCAGCAATGCCGGCCACTACAGTTTTGCCACAACCCACATCACCCAGCAATAATCTATTCATAGGAGTGTTTGATTGAATATCGGTCAGTATTTCTCTAATACTACGTTGTTGAGCGGTGGTAAGAGTAAAAGGTAGATTACTAGGAATCTGCTTTTTGTCATTTATTTTAATAAAGTGGGCGCAAGCTTTGTCTTTCCACTGTTGTTTAATATTACGAGAGTGTTGCATTAGCCCTAATAGTTCTTCTATGGCCAGACGCTCTCGGGCTTGAATGGTGAGTTGTTGATCGTCGGGGAAATGGAGATGCTTAAAAGTTTTGTCTAATGAAAGTAAGTTAAATTTTTCTGTGAGTTGGTCTTGGATGGGATCAAGATGATCTACTATTTCTTTTAGATAACGACGTAAGTTGCCTGGCTTAATTTGAGGAATTGAGGAATAGATTGGTACCAGCCGGTTGGTGTGAGTAGTGTCATTGCTAATTTTTTCTACTTTGGGCTGTGTCATCATCCCACGATCATTGAGTTTGCCGCTAAAAAAATACGCTTTTCCTTTTTGGAGGGTGTCTTT
>JAHJBU010000101.1 GCA_018813375.1 Patescibacteria group bacterium | reverse complement strand
TTCTCAGTATGTTGACATTGATAAAAAAACCTCTATCTCTTACTTAGAAAACAACCAGCCAACCACAGTCACATACTCTATTATCATTACCCCAAAAAATTCCTATGTTATTGAAATGATACCTAGCGAAACCAAAGACGTCTGGTCATATTTAGGTGATAATCCACTCAGCTTACCTGACCAAACTGAAAAAATTATTGAACAAATCGGCACAGAACCCATCACCTCACCCATTATCATTTCTTATGCTGTTGAAATAAGCGGTGAAGACATAGCGATAAACAATAGCTTCACATTTTCCTTTGAAGTTTTAGATGAAAGCGGCAGTGTCACCGATAGCGTGGCTGACTTTGCAAGCATTACGGTCGGCAAACCAGACATTGGCTGTTTTGTACCAGGAGAAGCTGGGTTTTCTATAGGTAGTGGCGACGATCAACTTAACTCTGTTGCTTGGACACCCGAACAATGGAACCGCCTAATTGGGTTATTTTCATACCGCGCTGGAACTAGTATTAATTTTACTAAATTAATTTGTCAAAGCGGTCAATTAAAAATTTATCCTTTACCACGCGGAGAGTTTGAAGACGGAGGTGGTTATGGCGGATGGGCATTCTCTGCCGGAGCAATTGGTATTTACGACTATGGCTTATCTTTTACTAACGCTAGCTTAGAATACACTCTCATTCACGAACTAGGCCACACTTTAGACTATCGCAACTCAGGCTTACGCACAGATTTTCTCACTCATCTTCATAACACAAGCTGTTTTACCTATCCATTTCCTACTAGATGTAGCTCTGATAATGAAAAAAGCGGTGGTTATGAAGCATTTGCCGAAGGCACTGCTTTATATGTAGTCTACCAAACTTATAATTTTTCTGGTGGCAAATATAACTTCAAAGCCAATGACAGCGATGAGTATAATTGGTTTAAAAACAACGTCTTTGAGATAGAATTTTAAATAGTAATATTAAAATATGACTCACTCACCACTACTTTATCTAAAAAAAACAATAAGCTGGCTGATTCAACACTGGTTAATAATTTTTATCTCAAGCCTAGTATTTCTTCTAATTTTGTCTGCAATTTTACGCACCCTAACTCCTCCCACCCCACCCTCCCATCACAGTAATGCTTGGAACTTTATTGTTCCTGGAATTAGCTCTGTTGCTGACGTTACCAAACAACTAGGACAACCAAGTGGTGTAACTAAAAACAATTATTATACAACCCTACAATATTCATCTGATTTTCCCACCATTCCTACTCAGGTAGGAATAAACAAATCTGGTGTAGTAATATTTATCAAAGAACGCTTGGTTTATGATAAAAACCACACTCTTGAACAATATATTAATCAATTTAATCAACCAGAGCTCTCTCTGTTTGTCTCTGACACAAGCATTGCTGCCAAAGCTTATGTATTTCTAGACGAAGGCTTAGTTGTTATTGCTCATACACAAGACAATACCGTTGAACAAAAGTGGTATTTCTCCCCCACCAATCAACAGTCATTTCTGCAATCTTGGGAAAACGAGCTTTCACAAAACCAACCAGGACCAGAAAAATTTCTTGCAAATTAATAATCTCTCCACCCCTCCCCTCCTAATCAGAAAACTGTTACCATAAAAATATGCGCGAACATCCTATCCCTCAGGACATTGTTGGTTATCGTTTCCATATTATTGGTAGCATGACGCTTAAACAATTTGCCGAGCTAGCTGCCGGATCTATATTAGGATTGATTATTCACGCCACCAACCTACCAGACATAATAAAATGGCCACTCATCTTCATCACAGTCTCTCTAGGCGCTGCCGCAGCCTTTCTACCAATAGCAGAAAGACCTCTAGATCACTGGATTATAACGTTTTTTAAAATACTACACCAACCAACTAAATTTTTCTGGAAAAAATCTGCAAAAATTCCAGACCTATTTCTTTTTAAAGCTGGGCAAAAAAATCTAGAGGCTCAAGATGAGCTAGATTTAACTCCAGCCAGACGCCAACGTATTAAGGAATATTTAACCTCTACTAGGTCTGGTATGCACGGCTATGACCAAAATGATTTAAACCTTCAGTCTCGAATACAAAACATCATGCAATCTTTTAACGACATTACCCCCGTACAAGTGGAGGCGACCAAACAACGCAATAAGCCCAACCTTAAAGTTAGAACCAGAAGCCTTGTGGGCTCAGCTATTTCTAAAGATAAGGCTGTGGCATATAACCAAACCACCAAGTCTAAAAAGAAGTCTGCATTAGCAATCACGCAGGTGGCAACATCCCTCAGTATTCCAGAAACCGAATCAACTGAGGTTGTGGCTCATCAAGGTTTAGAAAAAGTTAACAATCAAACAACTGAGCAACAAGCTGTCTACATAGAAAACAATCTAGTCAATGAGAGTAAAACTACAGATGATCAAGCCGTAACTTTTAATGTAGCTCTTCCTTTTCCAAGTAAGCCAACGAGGCCTAATAAATTAGTGGGGATGATTTTAACAAATAACAATGAACTTATTCCAGAAGCCATTATAGAAATAAAAGACGACGAAAATAGAGTGGTAAGAGCAGTAAAAAGCAACGCTTTGGGTCAATTTTTTATTAGCACGCCTCTTAAAAGCGGTAATTACAGTATTTCCATTAATCACGATCAATATCAATTCCACCCCCAAGAAATAATGCTAGAGGGGGAAGTAGTAGACCCAATTGAGATAAGGAGCTTAGGCTAAAAAATCTGATAAGATAAATAATACTCTTTTTATGACAGACAAAAACACTATTTCTTCCACTAGCCAAAATTTCTTAGATATTTACGATATCATCAACAATATTGTTATCCTTAAAAATGGTTCTACATCGGTAATCCTGAGTGTGAATGCCATGAACTTTGGCCTACTAGCAGAGCAAGAACAAGATGCAGTTATTTATGCTTACGCAGGCTTATTGAATTCACTTAACTTTCCTATTCAAATCGTAATTCAGTCTCAGACTAAAGATATTTCTACATATTTAAAACTTTTAGAAGAACAGGGGGAGGAAGCCACTGATGAGAAGAAGAGGGTTTGGATTAAAAGCTATAGCCAATTTGTAAATGACTTAATTAAAGAGCGCAATGTTATAGATAAAAAATTCTTTGTGGTTATTCCAGCTAGCTCACTAGAGATGGGACTTACCCTAGCACAAAATGTCGTTTCTGGCTTTAAAGAACAAAATATTGAAGGAATTGAAAAAAATGTTATTTTAGAAAAAGCTCAAAGTCTGCTGGAACCCAAACGGGACCACATTATTGCTCAATTTAATCGAATTGGACTACTTGCCCACCAATTAACAACCCAAGAAATCATTCGATTGTTCTATACTAATTATAATCCTGAGGCAACAGAGGGACAAGAAATAACAGATAGTCAGAGTTACACCACTGCCTTGGTACAAGCTCAAGTTAGAGGAAATTTTATGAAAACCCCAGCTACCCCAGCTACTCCAACTAACCCCATTGCCCCAACTGCTCCAGCTAGCCCCATTGCTCCAATCGCGTCAATTGCCAAACCAGCTGAAGAAATCAGCGTTGCTGAATCACCAATTATTATGCCACCGGTTGCTACGCCAGCTCCAACTCCAACTATGGTCCCAGCTCCTTCCATGACCCCAATTCAAGCAACAGAGCCTATTGCTAATAAAGCCCCGGGCGAAGGAGCTGAAAAAATAATTCAAGATGATATTAATCACGCCCTAAAGGAGATAGCTCAAAAACCAAAGTTATAAATGTCACCATTTAACCTGCCCCTACCATTTTTAAAAAAAAAGGATAATCAAAAAAAAAGCAAAGAAGAACAAAACTTAGCTAAAATCAAAGAGTTTAGCCGTGGTTTAGTTAGTATCCAAGACATCATTGCCCCAGAAGCAATTGAGCTTGATTTTACTTATCAAAAAATCAATTCAACTTACACCAGAACATTATTTGTGGCAGGTTATCCTCGAGCTGTCCCAGCCAACTGGCTGTCTCCTTTAATTAACTTTCCTCATCAAACCAACACCTCAATGTTTATTTTTCCAGTGGAATCTAAAGAAATTTTAGATGATCTAAAGCGCAAAATTACAGAGATGGAGGCAGAAATCCAATCAGATTTAAGATCAGGTAAAATCAGTAACATCAACACCGAAGTTAAACTAGAAGACGCACGAATAATTAGAGAGCAACTAGCTAAAGGCGCAGAAAGATTTTTCCAATTTGGACTATACATCACTATTAAAGCTGATTCTTTAGAACAGCTAAACAAAGTCACTTCGGCGGTTCAATCAACTCTAGGATCGCTTTTAATTGTCTCTAAAAAAGCTACCTTGCAGATGGGAGAGGGCTTTAAAACTACTCTTCCGATGGGAATTGATAGGCTTAACGTGACGCGCAATATGGATACTACTTCTCTTGCCACAACCTTCCCCTTTACGTCATCAGAGCTAACAATGGAAACCGGAATTGTTTATGGCATCAACGAACACAATGAATCATTGGTAATTTTTGACCGCTTTAAAATGGAAAATGCCAACATGGTTGTTTTTGCTAAATCTGGTGCTGGTAAATCCTACGCTGTGAAGCTTGAAACACTGCGTCAATTAATGTTTGGAGCAGAAATAATTATTCTTGATCCAGAGCATGAATATGAAAAACTAGCAATATCTGTTGGTGGCGAATATATTAATTTTACCTTTAGCTCTGAGGCTAAAATTAATCCTTTTGATCTAAGCGCCATCTATGAAGAGGGTGAAAACGAGCTTGGTCAAAAAATTATCTCACTTCATGGCTTACTTAAAATAATGCTGGGTGACATGACTGCCCAGCAAGAAGCTTTATTAGACAGAGCTTTAGTAGCTACTTATAAAGCCAAAGGAATTACCCCTGACCCAGCTACACAAAACAACCAGCCTCCACTAATGGAAGATCTCTATAAAGCACTAATTGGTTTTGAAAGTGATGGAACCAACGATCTAGCCATGCGGTTAGAAAAGTTCATTACCGGCTCATTTAGAGGTATTTTTGATCATGCTTCCAACGTTGACATTACTAATCAGTTTACCGTCTTTTCTGTTAAAGAAATGGAGGAAGAACTACGACCAATAGCTATGTATATTATCCTTGACTTTATCTGGACTCGAGTTAAAAAAACCCTTAAAAAACGCATTTTAGTCATTGATGAAGCCTGGTACTTTATGAAACACCAAGACAGCGCTAGCTTTATTCATACCATGGCAAAAAGAGCTCGGAAATATTATTTGGGCATCACCACAATTACTCAAGACGTAGAGGACTTTTTAAACAATGAATATGGAAAAGCCATTGTCAGCAACTCTTCTATTCAGTTTTTAATGAAGCAGTCAACCGTTTCTATTCCTGCGCTAACCCAAGCTTTCTATTTATCTGAAGGAGAGCGACAATTGCTAATGGCTGCTGATGTGGGCGAAGGAATTTTCTTTGCCGGACAAAACCATGTAGCGCTACGAGTTGTAGCCAGCCAAGACGAACATGTGGTTATTACCACTGACCCAGAAGAGTTGCTCCAAGAAAAAAGTCAGAGTAAAAAAAGTGTTATTGCTAAACCTCGTTTCCCAAGAGAAGAGTCAATCCTGAGCAAGAACGCTCCGACTAAAAAAGCAGAGGAAAAAACTCAAGAAAAACCCGAGGACTATTATTCAGAGAGAGAAAATAAGCCTCAGGTAGGGAAAAATCAGGTGAGAAATGACGTCCGGGTAGAAAAAAATAATGATGTCTTGGTAAAAAAAAACCAAGTACAAGACGGGTCTCTAGTTGTAAATAATCAGATTCAAAATAAACTACAAATAGAAAATAAACCAAAGACAATAAAGAAATCCCAACGAGTTCGCTATACCATTGATCAATATACTCCTCCAGAGGTCTTTGGGAACAAAGATTGATATCGTCGTCTTTTTTTGCTCTTGTCAATTGTGGAAAACTTTGTGTATAAATACACTACTTCCCACTCTGTCCTAATAATAAAAAGTGTTAGAAAAAAGTAGATATGCAGTCTCTGTCTTGGTCAAATAGTAAGGTTAAAGAAGTGTGGCAGATCGCCTGTGCACAGCTTGAGCTTGAGCTTTCTAATGGGGTCTACAACATTTGGATTCTCCCCAACCCACTTACAAAAGTAACTATCTCTCAAGGAAAAGCCATTGCTGTTATTAATAGCCCCACGGGCTTTTACTCCACCAATGTAAAAAACAAATTTGGGGCTCATCTACAAAGAGTTTTATCTGGTGTAATTGGCAAACCAGTTGAGATTAGTTATCAGATTAGTAGTCCTGCTCTTAATAAATCGAAGCAGTCTCAAACCACCAGCGACAGCCGTGGTGGTGGCAACAACAACAGCTCCTCGCCATCAGCCTCGCTTATTGGGTCAACCTCACTTGTTAGATCACACTCGCCCATTGGGTCAAACTCCGCCCAATCGCCAAGGGCAGAAGATCTTTTTTCTCAAGCCAGCGTAGAATCAGTAGAAAAAAACCAGTCTGCTGTTCGTGCTAAAAATATTGGGCTACGCCAGGACTATTCTTTTGAAACCTTTGCTGTTTCTTCAAGCAACGAGATGGCTCATGCCGCTGCCAGCGCTGTATCAAAAAATCCCGGAGAGGCTTACAACCCACTCTTTCTTTATGGAGGCGTAGGGGTTGGTAAAACCCACTTAATGCAAGCCATTGGACGCAATATTCTTCTACATCAACCCACAGCCAAAGTCATCTACTCCACTAGCGAAGAATTTACCAATCAAATTGTGAACGCAATTCAAACCAAAAGTACCATTCGTTTTAAAGAACGCTATCGCACTGCTGACGTGCTACTTCTTGATGACGTTCAGTTCATCGCCGGCAAAGATAGTGTCCAAGAAGAATTTTTTCATACCTTTAACGCTTTAGCCAAAAACAATAAACAAATTGTACTAACATCTGACAGACCGCCTCATGAAATCTTACTCCTTGAGGGACGATTGCGCTCTCGCCTAGAAGCAGGACTAATGATTGACATTCAGCAGCCGTCTTTTGAGCTACGCACAGCAATTCTTTTAATAAAATCCAAGGCCGCTGGGATTCCAATTGAAATTGAAATGGCTAAAATGATTGCATCTAGAGTAGACAGCGCTAGAAAAATTGGTGGAATTCTCAATAGCCTAAAGTCAGAGATTGAGCTTAATGGTCAAGAATTAACTCCAGAATTAATTGAACATATTTTAATAACTGAGGTAGATCAGAAAAGACCTCAGATTAAAGCTCAAATTCAACAAGTAATTAAAACTGTTTCAAACCACTATTACCTCAAGCAGCAGGTGGTGAAAGGCAAAAGTAGAAAAAAGAAAATTACTCTAGCTAGACACATAGCTATGTATGTCTGTAAAGAGGATTTGGGAGAGCCATACGCTGAAATTGGAAGGTGGTTTTCTGGCAGAGATCATTCAACAGTAATGCACGCTTACCATAAAATCCAAGAAATGACTGCCAAAGACGAATCTCTAGCTCAAGAAATATCTGCCATTAGAATGTCTTTGATCGGAATGAGATAATTTAAAAAAATGAGGTGATTTAAAAAAAATAATGACAAAGGCATTAATATGATAAAGTTATCAACAATTGTGGAAAACTCTGTGTATAAGTCGGTTGAAAAGCTGTTGATTAAGTTGGAAAGTTTTGTTAATAAGTCCATAAAAAAGACTTCTCTTCATTTTGTTCTCATTTTCTTCACATGGGTTTTAGACAATGATTGTCGGTTTTATTCACAATCACTTTTAGGTTATTTGCTTGAGAAAAAACGACTGAGTTTTTCTAATTATCCATATCCCCTATTACTACTAAAACTATATTATATATAATAAACACATGAAACTAGAACTCTTACAAGAAAATCTAATTATTGCCCTAAATCAACTCCATCGGATTATTCCCAGTAAGCCTCAGCTGCCCATCCTCTCCACTATTTTACTAGAAGCTAAAGAAAATATTATTTCTTTGACAGCTACAGACTTGTTTATTGGCATAAACACCATTGTTCCGGGGAAAGTTATTCAGCCAGCCAGTGTTGCTATCCCAGGCAGGATTTTTTATAGCAGCATTGCTGCTCTTGATCCTGGAAAACTAGAGTTATCTTTAGATAGAGATAACTTAACTATTTTAAGCGCTAATAACACTACCTCTATCACATGCTTAGCAGCAGATGATTTTCCAGAATTCCCTCAACTTAAGGAGGAAGTTAGCTCGCTAGAGACAAATACTCTAGAAAAAATTCAAGAAATGGTTAGTTTTAGCGCTTCGACTGATCTAACTAGGCCTGTCTTAACAGCTCTTCTTTTCCAGTTTAGTCAAGATGGATTATTAGTGGTTGGAACAGATGGTTTCAGATTGGCCACTCTAAAACTTTCTGATGAAAAAAATAAAGAAGATAAGCAAATGCTGATTCCAGCCAAAGCCATAACTGAGGCAGCTAGAATAGTCTCAGCTCAAGATGTCAAAGAGGTAGATTTTCAGGTCTCTGAAGAACTAAAGCAAGCAGTTATTACTATTGGAAATACTAAACTGTACGTACGATTAATTGATGGGGAGTATCCACCATTTAATAAAATTATCCCAGCGGAATTTTTAACTGAAATTGAGATTGATGGCAAGGAATTTGAGAATCAACTTAAGCGAGCTCAGATTTTTGCCAGAGAATCATCCGATATTATTCGCCTGCAAATAGATAAAGGCGAAATGAAGATTATCGCCATCTCGCCTTCTTTTGGCAAGCAGGAGGGGGTGATGGGAGTAGAAATGATTAGAGGAAAATCCGGCGAAATTGCTTTTAATTCACGCTACTTATTGGATTTTCTCTCAGCGTTAAAACCTGAAAAAATTAACTTTTATATGAATGAGAGCTTAACCCCAGCTATGTTTAGACCAAGCGGTAAAGAAGAGTATCAATATATTGCAATGCCTTTTAGGGTTAATGAGTAGTATGTTATAATTTTTTACTTATGTCTAAGAGAACAAATCAACCAAAAAAGAAAAAAAGAGCGCGCAAGCACGGTTTTTTAGCTAAAATGTCAACGCTGGCTGGGCAAAAAACTATCAAGCGTCGCAGAACTAAGGGCAGAACGAGACTAGCTGTTTGAGGTTTTCTTTTTTACAATATTCTAAATGATTCCTCATGAACATCGATTAAATTTGAGAAAAAAACAAGATTTTTTTAATAAATCTAAACGCTATTTTACTGATCATTTTATAATTTTTTACTGTTTTATTATTCAAGATCAAAAAAGTAAATTAGTGGTTGTTGTACCTAAAAAAAATGCTAAAAAGCGGGTCATTAGAAGTAAAATTAAACGCCAGATTTATGCAGTGGCGCTACCTCTATTAAAAGAAAATCCCGGTCTGGAATTAGTTATGGTAGTGAAGAGTGATTGCTTAAAAATAACCTTTGAAGAATTAACCATTCAAATTAAATCAATTTTTAAAAATTTAGTAAAAAATTATTAATATTACGATTGAATAAAAATGACTAGATTTCTTTATTTTTTTTATCGTTCTTTGTCCAATTTTAAACATACATTATTAGTGTCGGTTTTTGGATATACCTCTTGCTGTCATCACTCTCCATCATGTAGTAAATATATGCTTCACTGTGTTTTGAAAGATGGTACAATCAGAGGACTCGGGAAAGGATTTAGACGTTTATTAAGTTGTTGGTAGCACAATTGCGAAACACCCTATGCAAAATCTAACTAATATTTTTTTTGAATTTTTACTATTTCTATATCAGACTACTGGTAATTTAGGCATTGCGATAATTATTTTAACTTTAATAATTCGGTTTGCCTTGGTTCCACTCACCCTTCCTTCTCTAAAAGCTCGTGAAAAAATCACTAAATTACAACCAGAGATAGATAAACTTAAGAAAAAACATGGTAAAGACAAGCAAGCCATGCAAAAAGCTCAAATGGAGCTTTATAAAAAATACAATGTAAATCCCCTCTCAGGTTGTTTGCCTCAGTTAGTTCAATTGGGTTTTTTGATTTTCTTATATCAGGCTTTAATTGGTTTTTTAGGGCAGGATGCGATTAATGGAACAGCTGTAAACCCGGCTTTTTTATGGTTAGATCTCACCTCTCCAGACACAAAATATGTTCTACCAGTTTTGGCTGGGGTGTCACAGTTTCTACTTTCTTTAATGATTTCTCCGGGGGGTGAAATTAGAGATATTGTGCCTAATAAATCTAAAAGCAAGAAGGTTCAAAAAGAAAATGAGAAAGAAGAAGACACGGCGGGGATGGCTGCTAGTATGCAACAGCAGATGATTTTTATCATGCCAGTTATGACGGTTTTTATTGCAGCTAAGTTTCCATCAGGGCTGGCCGTTTATTGGCTAGTGACAACTTTATTTAGCATTGGGCAACAGTATGTAATAAGTGGTTGGGGTGGTTTAAAGAGCTATTCTTTAAAAGCAAAAGCTTTTATTTATAAAAACCGATAGATAGTAGGAGATATAATATTAGATACCAGGAGATACAATATGTCGATTGAAGATTACTTGATAAAATTATGCAAACACGTGGGCTTAACCCAAGAGCAGTTTTCTATTGAGGTTGACGAACTCGACAAAGCAGGCGAAGTAGAAGAAGGCGATAAATCTGACAAAGCCGATAAAATCATGAATGCTAAGATAACCTTACCCGAGGAGGAAAGCGGCATGTTTATTGGTTTTCACGGTGAAACACTGCGGGCAATTCAACGCATTATTAGAGTTTCGTTTTATAGTCAATTAGAAAATAAGCTTTTTAAGCTAAACATAAATGATTACCTTGAGCAGTATGAGGAGCAACTGAGAGAGAGAGTAGTCGGCATTGCTCGTCGGGTGCTAGAGACGGGTGAAATATATACCTTTTCCTATCTCCCATCCAGCGATCGTTTTTTAGTTCACACCATACTTTCAAGCCAAGAGGAGCTAGGTGATTTAGTAAGTGAATCAGTCGGCGAAGGTAGGGGTAGATATTTAACTATTCGTTTGAAAAATCAAGATGAGCCGGCTTAAAATTTTTACAGATGGTGGAGCACGTGGCAATCCTGGGCCTGCGGGAATTGGGGTGCATGTAGTCAATGAACAACGAATGCAGGTTTTTCAACAGTCTTTGTTTATCGGACGAGCTACTAATAACGAGGCAGAGTATAAAGCGTTTTTAGCATCATTAGAATGGCTGAGAGAGCATACAAAAACCACTACGATCAAAGCGGTTGAGTGGTTTTTAGATTCTAAGCTAGTAGTGGAACAAGTAAATAAAAACTGGAAAATTAAAGAGCCTCGCTTAAAAAAGCTTGCTGAAACCGCCTGGGAAACACTATCCTCTCTTGAGTGCGAATATAAAATATCTCATATAAGGCGAGAAAACAATCAAGAAGCCGATGGGTTAGTTAATCAAGCCTTAGATGCAATATAATAAGGTCAATGCCTGCTCTATTTACTCAAACTCTAGACGGAAAACTTAAGATACTTCTAGTTGCCGATCCTACACAACTAGCTAAATTAGTTGTTAAAAATATTCAAAATTTGAATAAAATTAATATTACTCTCCTCTCCTGGGAAGATTTATCAGAAAAACAAAGTTTGTTAGAAAAAGATTGGTATAAAATCTGTTTATTAATTGAGCATCCTTTTGAGAGAAAAAACTTATTAAAACTCTCCCTCGCTTTATTAGATAGAAGTATTTGTATTATGCATTTAACCTCAGCTGTTAAAGGTGATAGTGAGCAAGCGTTAGGCTGGG
>JAHJBU010000012.1 GCA_018813375.1 Patescibacteria group bacterium | reverse complement strand
GTGCTAATCAGGGTATCCAAGCCTGTCAAGCTGATCCAGGTTCATTTGCTTGTGCTGGTTTTATTACTGGTGTGCAAATGGGAGTTTTGGACGATGTAGCCCAAGCAGCAGATGATGTTATTACTCAAGGCTATGATGATGCAGGACGGTATGTGAATAATGCTTTTAGCTTTGCAGATGAAGCACAATGGGGACTAGGGAGTGGACCACAGACCACTTTAGCCCAGAGAAACCCTTTACTAGATGAGATTGTGCAATTAACAGAAGATATTTATCAAAATCAAAGCTTATTATATTCAGGAGAGCTTACTCCTCAAGGACCAGGGTGTAGGACTCTCAGCTGTGGTCTGAGCTCAGATATAAATTATTATTCAGCACAAGCATACGGTGTTTCTGCTGAAACTTATCAGTTGCAAAATGTTCAAGCATCAAGAGGATTAGTTGAGACTGCAAGTCAGGGTTCTTTTAGACATGCTTTTTCTGTTGTTGATACAGGAGAAACTTTGTATTTAGCAGATAACACATTTGGTCAATTTATTAATCCTGAAACTTTCAGTGTGCAACAAATAGCTGGAACAGAGGGAATAGATCAAATTTTAATTGGAGACATAGCTGACCTTAATGACCCGATCGTTAATGACTTAATGCAGTTAGGATATTTTGAGTTAACTGAAGCTAATTTTAGACGCTATCTAGATATTACATCTACTACTCCAGTTCCACAGGGAGTATCTGCTCTAGAGGCATTAAATATTACTTCATCTTTAAAAATAGATATTCAACCAGATGAAATTATTCCTTGGTGGCCTGCCAATCCTTAAAAAGATCCGAACATGATATATTTAATAAACAACAATTAATAAAGGAACACATGCCTCTGCCCACCCAGCCCACTATTAACCCTCAAGCTTCTGTTTCTGCATCGTCAGCTCAATCTCCTGCGCTTGATCCTGCATTTACAACTCCACCAATATCACCATTACCAGAAAGGCCCAGTTCTATGTTTAGCTCACCAAATCTTTTAGCTTTAACCTTCTACCAAAAATTTTGGATGGCATTTGCCACCATTATCATGTTAGTTTTAGTTGTTGGCTACTTCCCTCGTTTACTTATCAAGCCAACTCAAATTACTTCGATAGGAGTAGGAAAAGTAGACTTTAAACCCGATGAAATATCAATGGTAGTAACCAAAGTAACTACAGGTGTTAATTCTACTCAAGTCATTACTCAAGGAGATAGTGAAGTCCAATCCCTAATTAACACAGTCAAAACCATTGCTCCTGACGTAGAAATTAATAAATCCTTTTATCAAATTACTCCTACAATAGGGATGAGTGGTCAGAAAATTTACCAAGCAGCCAATGCTTTTGGTATTAAATTTAGTGATGTTACTCAAGCCTCTATAATGGTGCAAGCACTCTATGCTAATGAAGCCACAAGTGTTAGCAACGTCACATTTACTAGCTCTACAAAAGAAGTAGTAGAACAAGAAGCTAGAGTAAAAGCAGTAGCAGATGCAAAAACCAAAGCTAAAGAAATAGCCAAAGCCTCTGGTAAAAGACTAGGCAGAATGGTAGCTATCAGTGATGACTATAAATCAGCTGCTAGTGCAGTAAGCAGTAGTGATAGTACAGCTACTGGCAGTGACTTTAGCAACGTTTCAATCAGCAAGTCTGTTTCTATTATGTATGAGGTGTGGTAAAATCACCCCCTATGCCAGTATTACCACATGCAAAAAAAGCACTTAGAGCAAGCTTGCGCAAAGCACAATATAATAAACGAGTAAAATCTGCTGCAGTGACAGCGATGAAAAAAATGCGTCTTAAGCCAACCCAAGATAATTTAAATATAGCTTATAAGGCTATTGATCTTGCTGCAAAAAGAAACATTTTTCATGCCAATAAAGCTGCTCGTCTTAAATCTCAGCACGCTTCGTTACTCAAACTGCTAAAATAAGCTAGTGGCAACAAAAATCCGCAACTTTTCTATTATTGCTCACATTGATCATGGTAAAACTACTTTAACTGATGCATTGTTGCGTCTTACTAATACCGTTACAGCACGTGATCTCACAGAGCGCATGTTAGACAGTAACCCCATTGAACAAGAGCGCGGGATTACTATTAAATTAGCTCCAGTACGGATGAACTACCATGGCTATACACTTAATCTTATTGATACTCCGGGACATGTAGATTTTGGCTACGAGGTCAGCCGGTCTTTAGCTGCTGGTGAGGGCGCGGTATTATTGATCGATGTTTCTCAGGGAGTGCAAGCGCAAACTTTATCTAATTTCCAAAAAGCTCAAAGACTTGGTTTAACTATCATTCCAGTTTTAAATAAAATTGATTTGCCCACTATTGATCTAGACCTAATTAAGCTAGAAGTAATGGAAAGTTTAGGCTTTGCAGAAGAAGAGATTTTAGCTGTGTCAGCCAAAACTGGTCAAAACGTTGACAAGCTTCTTGAGGCTATTATTAAGAGAATTCCTGCTCCAATCGGTAAATCTAGTGATCCATTACGGGCTTTAGTAATAACCTCTCAGTATGACTACCACAAGGGAGTAGTGGCATATATACGGGTAGTGGATGGAGTACTAAAAAAACAAAAGCTACAGCTGCTATTTACGCAGTCTAGTTTTACCCCAATTGAAATTGGAATTTTTTCACCTGAGATGCGACCTCGTCAACAGCTCACCGCCGGAGAAGTAGGCTATTTGGCAACAGGTTTAAAAGATATTAAAAAAGTCAAAATTGGGGATACAGTGGCGGAAACTGATCTTAAAAAAAATATTAAGCCTCTTCCAGGATATCAGGAGCCAACCCCAATGGTCTACATGGAGCTTTATCCAATTGATGCAGCGCATTTTAGTGCTTTAAAAGATAGTATGGATAAATTAGCACTTCATGATTCGTCTCTTCAATATCAAAGTACTCATTCTCAAGCTTTGGGCAATGGTTTGCGCGTTGGTTTTTTGGGTATTTTGCACGCAGAGATTATCAGGGAAAGGTTAGAGCGAGAGTTTGATTTAGAATTAATTGCTACTGCTCCATCAGTAATTTATCAAATATCTAAAACTAATGGCCAGGTAGTTCAAATTCATTCTCCGTCTGAAATGCCAGATCCAAGCTTAATTAATAAAGTAGCCGAGCCAATAACTACTGCCACTATTTATTCTCCAGATAAATATTTAAGCTCAATAATTCAGTTTATAAATGACAAGCGAGGGGAGCTGATTAATAGTCAGCCGATGGGAGTGAGAACCAAATTAGAGTTTGAGATTCCACTATCTGAAGTAATTATTGATTTGCACGATAAGCTTAAGTCGTTAACATCAGGCTATGCCTCGCTAGAATATGAGGTTACTAGTTATAAAACCGTAGATGCGGTTAAGGTAAATATTGTGATTAATCGTGAAGTAGTCGAGGCTTTAAGTTTTATGACTATGCGTAATCAAGCAGAGCAACGTGGTCGCAAACTGACCGCCAAACTCAAAAAAGTGATTCCACGCCAATTATTCGAAGTCCCGATTCAGGCTGCAATTGGAGGTAAGATTGTCGCTAGGGAAACAATAAAAGCTTATCGCAAAGATGTGACTGCAAAACTCTATGGCGGTGACCGCACTAGGAGAATGAAGCTTTTAAAAAAACAAGCTAAAGGTAAAAAACGACTTAAACAAGTGGGTAGTATAGAGCTTAGCCAAGAGGCATTTCTAGCAGTTTTAGAGCAGGATTAGTCTGGTATAATAAAAATATCATGCCAGATATTTTTGACGCCTCTAAAGATAAAGTTAGAAATTTTGTTAAAAAAAAACTTCCTCCTATTGAAGCCGTAGATGAATATTCAGAAATAATGCGGCGGGAAACACCTTCTAAAAATCCCTTTGATGCCTATGCCCCCAAGCCTTTAATGGTTTATTCCTTTGACTCACAGCTTGATGGCGAGTCTGTTTTGTTATTACTTAGACAACACCCCGTGACTCAGTTTAGTAAAATTTTAACCTTAATCGTGTTATTAGTCATGCCAGCGTTTTTCCCATATGCTAGCTTTTATGATGGATTATCCAGAAATTTTCAAATTGCAATTAATCTTTTTTGGTACTTAATTGCTACGGGTTATGCTTTTGAGTCATTTTTGACTTGGTTTTATAATGTCTATATTGTAACTAATGAGCGAATTATTGATATTGATTTTTTATCCTTGATCTATCGCAATATTGCTGCTGCTAAAATAGATAAAATTGAGGATATTACTGCTATTACTAGTGGTGTGGCTCAATCTTTATTTAATTACGGCACAGTCCAGATCCAAACTGCGGCTGAGAGAACTGAGTTTGAGTTTGAGTTTGTGCCTCATCCAACCAGAGTCACTCAATTTTTAAATGAAATGCTTGAAGAAGAAGAACGTGAAAAAATAGAAGGAAGAGTTAAATAATGCCAGTTGACCTAACAGAACTATTTTTTAGTTTTTTAAAAGTACTTTTTGAAATTGCAGGAGTATTATATTTGATTTTTTCTGTAGTAGTGATCAGACAAATTCACATTATGCAAAAGTCTCTAGTAACTTCATTTTCAAAGCAACTTAAATTAATTGGTTTTATTCATATAGGATTAGCGATTTTAGTATTATTGTTTTTTATCGTTAGTCTTTGATCTAGTGTGATAAAATAAGGTCAATGTATAAAGTCGACGTTACTCCAGTCGTTGGATTACCACAATTTAGTGGCTGGTCTCAGGTGGTTTCAAGCTATTGCTCTGCTGGTCAATTAGTGTGCGCTTTTTCTGTTTCGGGTGATCATGCTGGCAATGTTGGTCGCGATCTGACTGAGCAAATTTCACACTCTAAAGTTGAGTCTTCAAAAGAGCTTCATAAATTTATGGCAGATTTGATCAAAAAAGCAGAGCAGTTTGATGTTGCGGTGACGTTTATATGCGGAGTTTTTAAAGAAAAAAAGATTATTTTAGGAGCAATTGGAGGCAGTGTATTTTTAAAACGAAGTGATAGGACTGGGGTTTTACTATATTCCTCTGAAAAATTAAAAATTATTGAAGGTGGGCGAAAAGCCGGAGATATAGTGGTTTTGGCTACGGATCAAGCGAGTGATTTTTTAAATGAAATAGAACAAAAATTTATTAGCGGTTTTGATACTGACAGCGTGGTGACTTCAATTATCCCAGGCTTGCATGGTTTAGATGACTCTTCGCTGTCTAG
>JAHJBU010000100.1 GCA_018813375.1 Patescibacteria group bacterium | reverse complement strand
GTAATTTCTAGCTGAAATAAAATTAATAAAATACTGCCAATGACAAATAAACGTAATAATTTAACGTTGGTGGTGATTTCTCGTTTTTGCAAAAAAGTTTTAAAAAGAATTATTCCACTTAAAAATAAAGTTATTACCTGAGTCATACCCAGAGAAAATGACAGGGTATCAATTTTCCCAGGAAGAGAAAAGCCAAAGCTAAGTGGGCTAAATAATAGTTGCCGTAATGAGGGAAAATGGGTTGTAAAATTATTTACCAATCCTACTTCTCCTACATTAACTAAATTTTTTTCTGCTATTGCTGGCAACCAAAACCAAAGTGATAAAACTATCCCAAATCCTAAAATAGATAAAAATCTTACCCAAAAGAATTTATTTGTTTTATGCCTAACTAATGCATAAATAATTACTATCGGTAGTCCAAAAACAACAGCAATATTATGAGCTAGCATAAACAAAACAACAATCAGACCCTTTAGTTTATAAGTCCACTCACCAGCTCCTCTTAACGATTCAATTAAATAAAGTAGCCAGGGGAAAAGACCCAAAGCCATGATCTCTCCAATATTGCCACGAAATAAAACAGTAGACCAAATAAAAGGTGAGACTGCATAAATAGTTGTCCCAAACAACATTGCCCCATAGGAAACTTTGAGTTTATCTAACCAATGAAAAACCCCAGATAGTCCAATAAAAATAAAAGCTGTTGCTAAAATTTTAAAAGTAACTTCATAATTAATTTTTAAAAAAGAAAACGGTAAAGAGAGGATATTAGCTAAAGGATAATTATAATTAAAAACTGGATAGCCATAATGATTCATCAAATTGGGGGCAAATCTAGGTGGGATTTGCCCTTCTCTTATAGCAATTTTATAATTAGCAAATCTTGCTAAATGATTTTCTCCATCATGTGTGTAGGGAAATCCTGCATGGAAATAAGGCTTGGCAATGATTAAAGTTAGAATAATTGCTAGTGGCAAAGTAAAAAATTTTTTAATCATTTAAAACTTTTTTGTAAACGTTAGCTGTTTCTTGAGCAGTTTTTTCCCAGTCAAAATTTTTGCTCCAACTAGAAGCAGCTTTGATTTTTTGTTGACGTTTGGTTTTATTCCAAGTTAAAACTTTATTTATGCCACTTGCAATTGACTCTGCATCTTGATTTACATATACAGCAAAGTCACCACCTACTTCTGTCAAAGACGAGGCGTTGGTTGACACCACCGGGGTTTGGCACGCCATAGCTTCTAAGACTGGAAGACCAAAGCCTTCGTACAGCGATGGTTGGACATAACAAAGCGCCCCGCTATAAATAGCTGCCATGTCTGTTATTGCTCCACCAGGCACATTAGATAAAAATTTAACTTTGCTTACTACATTGCTAAGAGCTAATTGAGTTTCAATCCAATGCCACTCTGGGATATCTTGTTGGATAAAGCTTTTACCAAGACAGAGTAACTTAACGTGCTGGGGTAAAGAGCGAGTTGCTTTAATTAATTGCGGAATATTTTTGTTGTAATTAATATCACCTACATATAAAACATAATTTTTAGGTAGCTTATACTGACGTTTGACTCGTCTAATTTCTTTTTCATTTACTTTTTTTAAATCTGGATTGGCAGCCAAATAAACTACATTAATTTTTTCTGAAGATATTCCTAAATGCTTTTGGATATCTTTTTTGGAAGAATTTGAATCAGTAATAATAGCTTTGATGTTTTTAAGCGCTGATTTTTGTTTAATAAATCTGGCTCTTCCCTTTAATCCCGGAGGGTATTCATTTGGAAAGATAAGTGGAATTACATCGTGAATTGTGAGTACAGTGGGATGCTTTTTAATGATAGGTAGTGTAGAAAAAAATAAATCAAAATATGGATAATGCACTAAATCTGGATTGAAATTTTCAGCCTTTTTGGTGCCTGATCTAACTAGTAAAATGTCACTTCTTTTTTCTAAATATTCAGTTAAAAGGCGGGTATATGTACCTATGCCTCTGATAGCGTGTCCAGTGTCAAGCGGTGAGGTATCAATTAATATTTTCATTAATTATTTTTTTCTTGACATAAACCCCATAACTTTAAGTAGGCCATAGCGTGATGCAAACCACTCATAACTGAAAATACAAAACCTGGAACTTTGTCAACAAACCCCTTATGTCTAATAAAAAGTAGGACAAAAGTTTTACTTGGCAACCAAACTAAATATTTAATTGAATTGATAAAATTAATTTTTGTCTTATTAATCAAAAGCTGTTGAGCTTTAAAAGAGGTATAAATATTCCATTTGCGCATATAATCTTTAAAGCTAGGATTAGCATAATGAATTAAATGACCCTCTGCCCAGGCTGTACTACCACTAACTATCATTTGCTCGTGAATATCTTTTTGGGGTAATTTAGCATATCCATTAACATATAATCTGATAACTGGATCAGGATATTGACCAGTTTTTTTAAAAAACTGACCCATAAATAAATTTTTACGCTTAAGCCACCATGCTACTGCTTTTTTACGATGATTTTTTCTTTTTAAAATTTGTAAGTGTGTGTTTTTAATAAATTTTTGCAAAACTCCATCGACAACTTCATCGGCATCTAGCTGTAAAACCAAATCTCCCTTAGCCCGGTCCATTGCCATTTGTTTATTAATATGAAAATTGGATTTATTGGTAGTCTTAATTACTTTTGCACCAAGTTTTCTAGCTTTCTCCCTAGTTTTATCTGTTGAGCTACCATCAACAATTATGATTTCATCAGCAAAATCTTTAACTGATTCTAAACAGCGCTTGATGTTTTGTTCTTCATTATGAGTAGCTAAAACCACTGAGATCATATTAAAACTCCAATATTTCCCATTTTTTTTCTATTTTATTCCAGTTAATTATTATTTTTTCCTCTTGATTTCTATCATCGATGTCTGCAATAAAATGATACCTAGCTACCTGCTCGCCGTATCTAAAACCTATTTTATCAGGTAGTTGACGAATTGTGCTCCCAAAGAACTGCTCTGGGGTGATTTTTAAGTACCAAGCCAATAAAATATATTGATAGCCTTCTTCATCAATTACAACAATTTTTTTATCTGGATACTGCTGATTTACTTGACTAATTACTTGCTTAAATCCTGGTTTAAGTGATTGCTGTTGCTTTGGATAATTTTGAAAATAATCTCCAAAGTACCGCCAGCTAGATATGATCAAAATCAGACTAAAGGATATAAATAAAGCATTTTTTTTAATTTGAGTATGATCTCTAATAAAATGATAGCTTTTTTTAAGCCCAAATAAAGTAAAGAAATTGAATAAAAAGAAAAATAGCAGGCTACGAGTAGCGTGTGGAGCATCTACGGTTACTACTGCAGGAAATAATGAGATTAATAATAAATATAATAAGCTAATCCGAACTTTAACTGTATTTGAAAACTGGCAATTTTTAATCGCTAGCAACAACTCATAAATAATACTTAAGATGCCAATGATCCCAAAAAAGTAAACTATACCCAATAAATGTCCATGATCTGGTAGAGAATGCCAGGGATGACCATTATTAGCATTGATTAAAAATGCTGGAGAAAAACTTTTAAGATAATTCTGGCTGATTAAGTATGAATAGTAGACATATTTATTACCTAAAATTGTTTGCCAAGCTCCAGAAAATTGCTGTCTAAATACAACTGAGTTAGTCCAACTGGTTTCATCTTGAAAAATAGTAATTCCACTTTTTTGAGCTGATAAAGACATCAGCTGATATCCGGCAATAATAATAACTATACTTAATCCAACTATAGGGAAAAGCCATTTTTTCCATAATTTAAAACCTCTTAACCAAATAATAATTGGTAAAATAAAAGGTAGCAATAAAAGTGGAGTGTTATAAGTAAAAGCTGAAAATAAAACTAAAATTATGGCTAGTAAATCAAAAATAAGCCGTTTTTTACCTTTTGCTTTAGATAATAAAAGAACAAGCGCAGACACAAACAAAGTTAAAGCTAAATTTGCTTCAAAAGCAATGCGGGAGTAAAAGAAAAATACCGGAGTGGTGGCAATTAAAATTGCAAATAGCCAAGCCCACGGCTTTCTAAACTTGACTGCTTTAGCAAAAAAGAAAGCTAAAATAACCAGAGCTGATCCTGCTAGGACTGATGGTAGTTTAACGACCCAATCTTTTAGGGGTAATACTTGAAACAAACCAACTAATGAATAAACATAACCCGACAATTTATAATCACCAAATGACTCTAGACTAAGTGGCCAGGACTTACCCCATTCATCATGACCTGTTTCTTTTAATAAATAGGCGTTGTAAGCTAAAGCAGTTTCATCACGATTTAAAATGGATGGCAACTGGCCAATCTGATAAATACGAATTAAAAAACTAGCAATAAAAAGCAAAATTAAAACTAGACTTTTTTTCATTAATTTTGTCTCTCCAGCATAACTATTTTAAAAGGTGTTTCTCCACTGGCTTGTGATATTTCTTTTTCCCAGGTAGGTTTAATTTTATATTCATTTAGACCTTCATTTATATTATTCTTTAATCCAACTACTAATATCTTTCTATCAAGTGAATCAATTTTAGACCAATGATACTCATGAAAAGTAATTTTTTCTATCTCTTTAACTTGATAATTTTCCTTAGGCAGAGCTAAAATTTCCTCAGGGGTAAAATCTCCATAAGCTAGTAACCATAGATAAAATCGATCATCAAACTCATCAATATAAACGTCAGCTACGTGAGGTAAAGCCTGGTTGATTTCTAATGCCATCTCTTTATAGCCGTCCTGCCAATCATAAGCTGAATCTGCGCCGTATTGAGTGAAGTAGTGATAGCTAAACTCAAAAATACTGACAGCAATCAGTGAGGCGATAATGAGGTTAATAATTTTAGATTTTTTTTCAACTAAACTCATCAATCCAAACCCCAAAACAATTCCTACTGGCACTAAAGCATTAAGTGAACGCAATGAGTGGGGTGTGGTTTCTGGTACACAAGCAGGTAATAAAGCTATTAACCACCAGATTATTAAAACTAATAATTCTGGACGATGTTTTTTAAATAATTGATAAAGACCAATTAATAAAACTGGTAAAAATATTAAAAAAAATAATCCATGCTCACCAGTACCATGGCGTAAATTTGGATCTCCAGTTAAAAATAAATAATTTAACGAAAGATTATCAGCATAATTTTTAATTAATTCTCTAGTCATTAACCAATGACGATGAAATAAGACTCTGTCTATCGAGTTTTCTCCAGCTAACTCCCGGTACTGATTTGATTGAACCGCATAATCATGAGCGTTTAAAACAGAAGTTGTGCTGTACCTGAATTTATTACTTTCTGCATAAAGTGGAGATTTTATCATTGGTAAAAGCAATACCCAAAAAATTATTAAGGCCGGGAGAAACCATTTCCAGGCTTTTTTCTTTAAAACTAATAGTGCTGTGATTATAAAAACTACTGGCCAAACAAAACGTACAGAAAAATAAGTATAAGTAGCCAAAGCACCTAAAACTGGTGAAAATAAAACTAGCCATTGCTTATTTCTGGCCTTCAAAACTACCCAAACTGATAGAGCTAAAATTAATTGTCCCAAATGACCTTCAAAACCCGCTCTAGAAAACATCACTGACCAAGGACTAATGGCTACGACCGACATGGTCATAAGCTGGAGATAATCTTTTTTCTTTTTAGAAAATTTAAAAAATAACTCTTTAGAGATTAATCCGGCTAAAATAATAGTTGCTAAATCTGCTAATGCACTTGGCAATCTAACTGCTAACTCTGTAGCGCCTAAAAACTTTACGCCAAATGTTGCTAACCATATATAAACTGGAAGTTTAAAATCACCATAAGAAGGATATAAAACTTGTAGCCAAGGTCTACTATGCATGTCAAGACCTGTCTTACTAACTACTTTTGCATCAAGCAATATGGCTGCTTCGTCCCAATACAACGAAACTGGAATTTGACCGAGCTTAAAAAAACGGAGAAAAATCGCCAAAAATAAAATTAATATAAACCAGAGCCAATATCGGCGTTTCTCCATATGCTAATCATAGCACTTTTTACTCAATGGGAGTTTTGTGTCACAATATAAAAGTGTTAAAAAAAATAAATATTTTTTTCAAAAAAAACTGGATAATTTTAACAATTATTCTTTTAGGATTATTTTTAAGAGCTTACCGTTATCCTGAATTCCCAATTATGGGAGAAACTGCTGACGAAACAGCCTGGGCAATACTTGGGGCTAGTCTTATTCAAGAACGACAACCAACATCATGGTCGTACTTTGGAGCCTATCAAGATTTTATCTATCAAGACAATGGAGATAACATAGCGCCATTGGTTAGACCAGCATTAGATCATCCTCCACTATTTAGTTTAATTCCTGGTTTTTTTCACACTTTAAAAAATTCTTGGGATCAAACTCCCTCAATCAAACTAATTAGATTTCCGATGATCTTAATTGGTGCATTTAATGTCTGGCTACTTTATTTAGTAGCTAAAAAAATATTTAAAGAAAAAACAATTGCTCATTTAGCTACCTTGATTTATGCAGTCGTGCCGACTTTTGTATTTGGCAGTCGATTAGTAGTAGCTGAAAACTTACTGGTGACTTGGGTATTGCTAGCGATTTACTTAATTAAATCGCAGTCTAAACATAAAAATTTATTTTTAATTTTAGTCTCAGTAGCAGCTATTTTGACCAAAGTCTCTGGCCTCATAATTCCTTTCGGGATTTTGCTTTATGGGTGGCAAAAAAGTGAAAAACAAATTGCTAAAATCGGTCTGCTGGGCTTAATTTTAGGAGAATTTAGCTATTGTTTATATGGGGCATTACTTAATTGGCAGTTGTTTTTAAAAATCAATCTATCTCAAGCTGATAGAGATTTAGGTTTATCAACATTACTCAACCGCTTGTTTTTACATCCCTCCGTAGTAGAAAAATTCTTTTTTGATGGTTGGTTAATTTTAGGGTTATTTGCCATGATAGCTTGGCTATTAATTAAACCTAAAAAATATTTAATCATTAAAATTTATGCTGTTTTATGGCTAGCTTTTATTGCTGCTACTGCTGGCGAACAGACTTTTCATGGTTGGTATGACTACCCACTGTATCCATTGTTGGCTTTATCAGTAGCTTGGTTTATTTATTACATTACTACCAAAAAAATGTATTGGTTGATTTGGCTAGGTTGGTTATTTGTTTTACCAACCATTCGCCTAGCTTTAGTTTTTAGCAATCAATATGCAGAAATTTCTAATTTTAGTTTGCGCTTAATTATGGGTTTGGGGGCACTGCCTCTTGGATTTTCATTTATGAAAAAGGATAAATTCGCACAAAAAAGCATTTTATTTTTAGGAATGTTATTATTAATTGCTGGAATAACAACAGTAATTGCAATTAACTCTAGAGATTATTGGGAGATGGATCAGTTTTTCAGTACAAGGTAAAAAATTAAAGAATTAATTTATGAAAAATTTAAAATTTAAAAATATCTCTAAATCAATATGAATTTTCTCAAGACTCATCGCCATTTTTTATTTTTTATTTTATTTAGTACTGCAATTCGATTAGCAAATATCACTGATTCTCTATTTTTTACCTGGGACAATGGACGAGATTTTTTTGCTGTTAAACAAATTGTTGAGGGTAATTTAACTTTAATTGGTCCTACAAGTGGTCTTCATGGATTTTTTCTTGGTCCACTCTGGTTTTATTTAGGTATTCCGGGTTATCTTTTAAGTGGAGCTAGTCCATATGGATTTTCCATAGCCTATATTTTACTAGGACTCACCTCACTACCACTTTTTTGGGTTATAAGTCATAAGTTATTTAAAAATCAACAATTAGCAAAATTAAGTGCCTATGTTTTAAGCATTATTCCTGGAAGTATCTGGGGAACTATTAGAGTTTGGAATCCTCTTATCTCCATCCCATTAATGAGTGGAGTTTTTCTATCATTACTCAAAGCCAGAGAATCCAGATTATATTTAGGTTTAGCCTTCTTTCTTCTTGGACTAACCCTTCAATCAGAGTTTGCTTATGCTATTTTTTACAGCGTGGTCTTGTTTACTTTGATTCCTTGGATTAGGAAAAAATTTGATATTAGAGATTTTTTGATAGCTGGATTTTCTTTTGGGTCCACTCTATTACCGCAAATCATCTTTGAGATTAGACATAATTTTATAATGAGTAACTCATTACTCAAATCTATGCTTGGAGATAATCAGGAGAAGATAACTTGGGCTCACCATTTTTCTCAAAGACCAAGTCAGCTCTTAATGGCCACAAAAGATCTATTTATTAGAGGAGGATCGGAAAGTATCTGGCCTGCCCTTATTCTTTTACTTTTTATAATTGTCGGTTTTTATGTTGCCATAAATACTAATAAATTTTCCAAAGAAAAAGGATCTTTGTTTGCTTGGAAATTAATTGCTGTTTTAGCTATTTTGCCTTATCCATTTTACTTAGTTTGGAAAGGAAATAATGGCTACTTTTTTGATTACTACCTGACTTCTCATTTTATCTTTTTAGCTCCTTTATTAATAATGGGAGCAGTTAAAATTTATCACTTAAATAAAATCGGTAAGTTTAAATTTAAAAATTATTCAAAATATTTTGTAGTAGCAATGATTGGATTTTTTGGAGCATATTGCTATCAATCTCTTTATGTGACTACATTAAAACCCATAAATAATGCTGGTTTAAAAACTATGGATACTGCCGTTAGCAAAATTTATACTTGGATCGATGTAGACAAACAAAATCCCGGAATTATTAGAATTTTTACCCCCAACACGCAGACAGAGCATTACGATGCTATCGTGCACTGGAGAGCTAATAAAATGCATAGAAATATCCCCATAACTGTAAAAAATGATAGCGATAAATATTGGTATGTTTTAATTGAGCCAGATTATCAATTGGAAAAGAGACTAAACAAATGGTACGCCGAAGTAATAGGTGGTGGTGTTCGCACAAGAGTTGAAATGGTCGGAGATTTAAGAATTGAATCTTGGATAAAAAAAGATTTTGTAGAAAATAAATGAAAAAAATCTATAACCTTATTGTTGCTGATGAAAAAAAGTACCTACTTCTTTTATTTTTAATTGCTTTTGCCACAAGAATGTTTTTAATCACCGATAACTCATTTGTTTTTAGATGGGATCAAGCCAGAGATGCTACTCTTTCAAGAAAAATAATTGAGGATCATGATCTAAAAATACAAGGACCATCGGCAAGTGGCACTCAAGATCAAATTTATCATGGTGTTCTCTATTATTATTTAATTGCTCCTCTATACACTTTTTCTGGCGGTGATCCTCGATTTGTAATTTTTGTTTTAGCATTATTATTTTCCGCTAGCGTAATCCCAATTTATTTTTTAACAAAATCATTTTCTAGCTCTAAACTGATAGCATTTTTTACATCTTTATTATTTTCAATATCAGTTGACACTGCTTCAATTGGCACCTGGCTTTCAAATCCAATCATGGCCTTATTTTTTATTCCATTCTTTTATTGGAGATTGTGGGAGGTGTTTTTTTTAAAAAACAAAAAACATCTGTGGCTACTGGCATTGGGTCTAGGACTTTCTCATCAGTCAGTTATCTTTAGCTTATATCTTTTTATCCCGCTAGGATTTTCATATCTATATTTAGCCTATCAAAAGAAAAACATCGTTCTCTTCACCATAAAAGAATATTTACTTCTGGCTGGCGTTTACATAGCCTCAGTTTCTACGATAATTCTTTCACATTACAAAATGTATCAGGCTGGAATTTTTAGAATTTTAACCCTCTTTGAGGTAATTGGTGAAAAACCAAACATACTTGATAATATCTCTAAAATAACCACTCTTTACCTAAAGAAAATACAGTTCAATTTAGTTCCACAAAATAAAATAGTTTCATTAATTGTATTTTTACCAATATTAATCTATTTTATTAAAAAAATTAGCGCGAAGCAAAGAATTTTTTATACAATATATTTCTTTAGTGTTTTTGCTTTTTTAATTTTTCACTATAGAAATTCATTTCATAGTTTAATAAGCATAAGTTGGGTTATTTTAATTCCAATTGGTTTGCTCTTGAAAGAAGTAGTTCTAAGCTTTAAAAAAATAACCATTTCATTAATCTTAGTAGCTCTTTTTCTTGCTGCACATCTATCTAAATCAATAGAGTTTAGAAAGCAAAAATATGCATTATATGCGGTTGATCAAGGATATTTCTTTAATGACAAATTAAAACTTATGGATAAACTTTTCAATATTTCGAACAATAATTCTTTTTCTATTTCTACTTTTACTATTCCTTACGGATACAACACTACTTGGGCGTATTTATTTAGTTGGTATGGAGAAATGACTTATGGATATAAGCCCAAATTTTATGGTCCAGATCAGAGTGGAATTTTTGGCGCAGATTATTTAGAAATGACCTCAGATTCTCAGGAAAACCACTTTTCTATTTATGAGCCTAGTGTTGGATCATATGAAAGCAAACTTAGACTAGATTTCATCTACAATCAAGATAAAATTGGTGCAGTAGAGGAGAAATATAATTTTGGAACTATTGAAGTAGAAAAAAGAGCAACTAATAAAAATAAATGAAAAAAATTTCTTTATTACTAATAATCTTACTTAGTTTTTTCCTAAGATTTTATAAGTTAGAATCTCTTCCCCAGGCTTTTTTTACTGATGAAGCTGCCCTGGGCTACAACGGCTGGTCTCTTATGACTAGTATGAAAGATGAGTATGGTAAATTTTTACCCCTGACATTAAGAAGTTTTGATGACTACAAACCAGCAATTTATAGTTATCTCACTATTCCTTTTATTGCTGTTTCAGGGTTAACACAAGCTTCTAGCAGAGCTCCAGCAGCTTTATTTGGAGCTCTTTTACCCATCTTTATTTATTTACTTATCAAGCGTACAAATAAAAATAAATCTCTAGCTATTATAAGTAGCCTGGTAGTGGTACTAACACCATGGCATATAGAAATATCTCGCACGGCGATAGAAGCTGGTGTGGCATTATCTTTAACAATATTTGCTTTGTGGATGTTTGCTAGTAAAAAAGCAATCCCGGGATTGATTGCTTTATTGGTAACTCTTTTTACCTATCACACTGCCAGGATTATTGCGCCAATCATTATTTTAGGAGCTTTATTTTTTAAAGTTTTTAAACTCTCCAAAATTACTAAAATTTCTTTATTTACAATAACTATCTTTGGAATTTTACTATCTATCACCTCTAGTAGCTCGCGGTTTAATCAAATTAGTATTTTTTCAGATCAAGAAAGTAAATTACTACGTGAAGAAGCAATTAGAGAAGATGGCGGACCCATTAAAACAAGTCTCCTTACAACTAGAATTTTACACAATAAGCCACTGTCTGCAATTCAAGCTTTCAGTAAAAGCTATATTACAAATACTTCTTTATCTTATTTATTTCTAGGTGGAGCTCAGCCTCCTAGGGTAACTATTCCAGAAACTGGACAGTTTTTATTGCTATTTTTGCCATTTTTTATTTTAGGATTAGCAGCAAATGTTAGAAAATTAACGAGTTTTAATAAATGGCTATTATTTTGGTTATTATTTGCACCAATACCAGCATCACTAACTACGGCAGAAATTCCTCATACTTATAGAACGCTTTTTATGTTGCCACCAATAGCTATATTTATTTCGCAGGGCATCCTAACTAGTGTTGCATTTATTGCCAATCTAAAATTGTCAATAAAAATAAAGAAGAATTTTTTACCAATCATCTTCTCTGTTTGTTTGTTTATTGCAACTAGTTTAAATTTCTATAAATGCTGGCATCAGTATTCTGTACATCAACAAGTTCATCAGCCTTGGTATAGACAATATGGCTATCAAGATTTAATCAAATATCTTAATACTATTCCAAACGTAGATAATATTATGATTACCAATAGAGAGAATGAACCGTACATGATGGTGTTGTTTTATAATCAAATAAAACCAAATATCTATCAAAATTTACCTCAAAAAAGATTAGGTCATGGGTCTATTGAAGAAGGCAAAGAAACATGGCAGATGTTTAATTATACTTTTTCTGAAAATAGATGTCCTTATAATTTAAAAGATAAAAATGAAAACAACTATTATGTGGTAATGTTTACTTGTGAATTGCCTAGTGGTTTCAAAAGAGTTAAAACAATTAACTTTTTAGATGGAAATCCTGAGTTTCATATTGATAGACCAATTTCAATAGAAAAATAATTATAAATAAAACTAAACTCCACCAAAGCGAGTTTCGTAAGTCTTAATAAGGCTACGCTGTTCTTTTTGTGCTTCTCGCCCAGCTGCCCTCATAAGTCTTATTTTTTCGCCAGCAGAATAATCAAAAAAGCTTCTAGTCTCTACAGCGACAGAGTTTTTTTTTTTGAAAAAACGGAAAAAAGTGAAATAGTAGTTTGTGTATTTTTTTCATGATTCTCTGTATATTATATCTCATTGAATAGCTTTTTTTCAAGCTCGCAACTACTATACTGTTCTTTGAGATGGTCGTCTAGTGATTGAATGTTAAATTTAGCTTTTTTTTCATAATTAAAATTTTCATCTTTTTCGAATAAATGAAGCTCTACTCGTTCTCCAAATTTTTGTTTGACTTTATTAACATTTTTTCTTGCAGAAAAATAAGCACGAATAAAGATATCCTTAGGAACAGATCTTCCTTCTAATTTTTCTCGCTTTTTAGTGTATTCCCAAGCCCTAATCGGATCTTCATAAAGATAGAGAATACCAACCTTTCTACCTCTACCAATAGCCCTTTCAACATTTTGAATAGCCCTAGGGCTAGCAAAGGTCGTATCAATCATTGCATTGATGTTCTTCTTTTGAATATAGTCAAAAGTCTTATCAAAAAGTATTGTGGCAGCTAGTTGCACTTCGTCAGAGTTTTTACCAGTGTACTGAGGTAATAATTCTCTAAGCTCATCAGTATCTAACCTTACTATTTTATAATTTGGATTTTCTACCTCTAGCTTTTTGAGAAAATTTTTAGAATATTCTGTTTTACCCGATCCAGGAGAACCAGCCATAAACAAAGTAAAAGGATGTGTAGAGGGGGAAAATATTTTTAAATCACAAATTCCCAAAATTATTTTTTTGTGATTTTTCTTAACGTATGCTATTGCATCTTTATTCATAAATATTATTTTTCCATCTACTCAAACCTTAAATTTTTAAACTCCAGAAACTCACTCTGGTCTTTTTTAGCGGTGCTATTTTCGGCTTGGACTTCCCTAGGATCTGTCTGGGTATAAAACCAATAGTACATGGCAGGCCGACCTTTTTCTCTAGACACATAAATTATTTCATCAGGATTTTCTTGTCTCGAAGCTTCAATTTCTAGAATCGTTTCTTTATACCCATACTGCCATTCCTGCGCATAAAATTGAGGGTAAATCTTAGAATAAAATCGCCAAAACATAGTGAATTCACCCAAATAAACTAAAGCAATAATTAAAACTAATAGACGCTGACAGAGTTGACACTTTACTGTAAACCCTATGCTCTCTTTCACCCCCAAACCAATTAGAATCATCCACACCGGCAGAGTGGGCAAAATGCGCAGAGCATGCGGTGTAGTTTTAGTTAAAGCAGCAGGAAAAATTCCGATTATTAGCCACCATAATAAAAACCAACGGTATTTTATTTTGCGACTAAATAAAGCATAAAAGCCTAGTAGCAAAAAAATTGCTTCTATATGATAAAAAGTACCCATATACTGTATCGAGTGACGCGGATTTATATCACCAGATACAAATAAAAAATCAGCATTAAAATGATCAAAAAAGTTTTGTAAAATTTCTTTACCAAACAAAACATAACGATGATAAATAATTCTACTTAGCAAAGTATTCCCCGGACGATCTTTTCTTAAGTTGCTTTCTTGGATAACTGATAAATCAGAAAAAATACTAGTTTCTGCAAAACGATGATTTATTTGAGAATTACCCAGAGACAAAATAATTGGACTAATTAAAATTAAAGAAATCATAGCTGGGATAATTATCTGCGCCCAATTTTTGTGATGCTTTTTTAACCACAGCATGGCTAAACCTAAGCCCAACAAAGGTGCAATTATCCTCGCTGAGTGGTAGGCATACATAGATAAACTTAATAAAATTACTGAACCAATCAAAAACCAAAATTGTTTCTTTTTAATCTCAAGCCCCTTCATAAACAACACCACTCCCCATAAGATTAAAGCAGTAGCTAAATTAACCTCCCAGCCAGCTCTAGAAAATTGAATTGCCCATGGTGAAATAGCTGTCACCGTCATTGCTACTAATTGAAGAGTTTTCTTGTTTTTTTCTTTGGTAAAATACTTTGCTAAAGCCCCTACTCCAATTACTATGGTAATCCCACTTATCGCAGCTGGCAGTCTAACTGCTAATTCTGTTAATCCCAAAAATTTTATAAAAGGAACCAAAACATAAAAATATAGAGAGGGCTTCCAATCCCCAAAAGACTCAAAAGCCACAATGGGATATGGCTGACCATGATGGTCTTTGCCTGTTTCTAAAATAGAGTAAGAATCATAGCCTAAAGCTACCTCTTCCCAATATAATGATGGTGGAAATTTAGTAATGTCATACAACCTTAAGCCCGCTGCTGCAACTAAAATTAAACTAAAAAATATCCAAAAAAATCGTTTTTTCATTTCTTTTTTATTTCTTTTTTCACTTATCCCTTGGTAAATATATTTTAAATTTAATCTCTTCATCGCTACCATAAACTAAATAATCAGCCAAGCCAGGCTCAAGCTCGTCCCTATTACTAGCTACCACAATAGTATTTTCCCTTATTAAATCTCCCACATTAATCTCATCCTTAAACTCATATTTAATCAGAGATCCACCCCGATACCAAATGGGATTAGTTTGACGCACAAATAAAGCATAAATATAAGGTTGCCCATAATCACTGGTAAACAAAATTTTCTCAACTTGCTCTTCATATGGCACGATGTACTCAAAGGCTTCCAAATAACCGTCTTTAAAATCTGAAGCAGATTTTACAGCAAAAATGGAAAAATAACTTGAAATATAAGCTATAAAAAATAATAGGTGAACTAAAACCAATGTACCCACCACACTTTTTTTAATTTCTGATTTTTTAATTTGATTTATAAAGCTTTTCAAACCAAAAACTGCCAGTAAAATAAATCCGGGCAAAGCTAACAATGCCCTATTACTATGTGGAATTTCTTCACCCAGAGCAGCTGGAATTATTCCAACGACTGCCAGCAACATCCCTAAGTAAAATAAGTAAAAAATATCTTTATTAATCTTTTTCTTTTTAAAACAACGTACTGTAAAAATAGCTCCAAAAATAATCCCTAAAATCACAAAAATAAAAGTTGTCGGCAATAATATTCCCCACGCACCATCCCCATGACGCAATGTAGTAGTTTTACCCATAATTAAAAACGCAGGAGAAAGATGGGCAAAAAACTGCTTGAAAATAGTTAAAATTAACTCTAAACCAGAAAATTCATCTAAAATTGTTGTCCCCAATCTTTCTAAACCTTGACCTTTAAATGAATCCCAGATCATAGGCAGGACTAAAACTAGCCCTAATCCTCCAGCAAAAATGGCTTGCCAAGCCTTTTTAAATACCTTTTTGCCGTGCCAAATTACTAAAATTAGCATTACTAGTGGCACCACTATCTTGGCGCTGTGATAGGTGTAAATTGATGCTACCGCAAGAATCACTGCCAAACCCAAGCTCCAAAGCTTTTTTTGCTTTGCTTTTATATATAGAAACAAAAAATATAAACTCCAGATAAAAAAAGCTAGCGACATCCCAGATTCAAATCCTGCGCGTGAATAGTGAATGTGCCAAGGGGAAAAAGTCATTATTGCTCCAGCGACTAAAGCCCATTTTCTCTGATTTCTCTTATTTTTCTGACTAATTTTTTCAGTCAATAACATCATGCCGGCAATAGCTGTAATAGAAGCTAGCGTAAATGGCAAACGTACTGCCCAAAGATTCATGCCAAAAATAGCAGTAAAGAAACCATTTAAATAAATAGCTAAAGGCGCTTTGTAATCACCAAATGACATAAAAGAAATTGGCAAGCGGTGTAACCACTCATCGCGCCTAGTGTTAAAAATAGCAAAACCAGTGTAGCCAATTGCTGCCTCATCCCAGGTCATACCATGGGGAATCTGAGCCAATTTATACAAACGCAAGCTAGTAGCGATAATTAGAATTAAAACAAATAACAAGCTGAATGTTTTTTTGCTCACTTAGTTATGATAACATTAAAGAATATGACTCACCAAGATATTCTTAACCTACTTGGGTCAGAAGCCGAAAATCTTCTTTCTCATTCTTGTCAAAAAATTACTAAAGACCAAATTCACTCAACTGGGCCCAAGCACATTGATGAAATTTTTAAAGACTCTGATCGCTTAAAAACGGTCAAAAATAACCTCAAGCGTCTTTACAATCATGGCAGGCTTGGTGGAACAGGTTATTTATCGATTTTTCCAGTTGATCAGGGCATAGAACACACAGCGGGTTATTCTTTTGCAAACAACCCAATGTATTTTGACCCAGAAAATATTGTTAGATTGGCTTTGGAAGCAAATTGTAGTGGGGTAGCCTCAACTCTTGGAGTTCTTGGCTTAATTTCTACTAAATACGCTAGTAAAATCCCCTTTATTGCCAAGCTCAACCACAATGAACTTTTAACATATCCTCAATCACACAACCAAATCATGTTTGCTCAGGTTAAGCAAGCTTATCAATTAGGCGCAGTAGGTGTTGGGGCCACAATTTATTTTGGCTCTAAGCATTCACGCAATCAAATTCAAGAAGTTACTCAGGCTTTTGCCAGGGCACATGAGCTTGGTATGTTTACTGTATTGTGGTGCTATCCACGCAATCCCGAATGGAAAAAAGATAATATAAATTATGAATCTGCAGCCGACATAACAGGTCAGGCTAATTATCTAGGTGTAACCATTGAGGCTGACATTATTAAGCAAAAAATGCCATCCGTTGCCAATGGCTTTGAAGTAATCGGGTTTTCTAAGCACAATGAAGCAATGTATCAAAATCTAATTGGCGAGCATCCAATTGATTGGTTACGCTATCAGGTAGCTAATTGTTATATGGGCAAAATCGGCTTAATCAACTCTGGAGGAGCTAGCCATGGAGAAAATGATCTTCAAGATGCAATTAAATCCGCAGTCATTAATAAGCGTGGGGGTGGCTCAGGGATGATTATGGGGCGTAAAGTTTTTAATCGACCTTTTGACAAAGGCATTGCACTAATGCAAGCTGTGCAAGATGTGTATCTAGATGAAGAGATTGTTATAGCTTAAAAACTTTAAAAATTTATGACTTGCCACCCATTAGACCACCAAGACCACCAGTCATAGACTGAAGTTTTTTAGCAGCTAATTCTTGAGATTTCTTAATAGCTTTATTTAAAATATCTACTGCATCTTGACTAGAAATACCCTGCACAGAAAAGTGCTTTATTTTCTGATCACCAGAAATAACAACTACAACATCCCCTTCTTCAATTCTAATTTCTTCTCCAGCTAATTCTTGTTGCATTTTTTTAGCCTGTTTACGTAGTTCATTGAGATTACCAAGTGCTTTTAGAGGATTTGACATAAAGTTCCTTTATAGATGATTATTTCTTATTAATAATACCAAATTATACTACATCAAGACCTCTTCAGCTAGCGTAGCTAAATCATTTGTCTGCTTAGATTCTTGTAAATCAGCGTTTCGTGGTGTTTCAGATAGCTCATATTCAATTTTAACTAAACCTCCAGCTATAGGTATTGCACATTCACTAATTAAAGCTTTAAATTTAGGATTCTCTAGCTGTTCTTTGTGAAATTTATAAAAAACTTGGACCTGTGCTGTTCCATTAACTCCCCCCAATGGCTTTGCACTACGAAGTAATGCCTCAAGAGTTATGTTGTGTTGCTTAACTGAAGCCAGTAGCTGGGACCAATTTTTAATTAGTTTTTGACTATCACCTGAATGAACAGATTCTTTTTTAAGCTCTTTAAGCTTTTTAACCTCAGTCCCTTTTTTTATTTGCTTGGGCTGAGCATCTGTGGGTTTTTTTGACTGATTTGGCTGAGGTGGGTTTTTATCACTATTATTACTTGATTCTCTATTGCTTGATCCTCCGCCTGCTCTATTTATCAAATCTAAAATTTTTAATTCCAATGGTAAGTGAGAAATTGGAGAAATTATAAACTCTATATTTGATAATTCTTTGAGTAAAAAGTGGGCAATTTTTTGCGAAGTAACTGGCTTTCCAGGTTTAATTCCTAAATTTTGCAGTAAGCAATCATGGAGATAGCTTAATAATGATTTAAAAAAGAACTGCTCATCAATGTTTTTTGATCGGAGTTCTTCAAATAATTCAGCTGTAGATTTTTGATCTTTATCCAGAATATATGTTAGTAATTGAGCGAGATAATTATTTACTGAACTTGATAAAATAGTTTCTATTGTCTCAAGACTGACGTGACCGTCTGTAGCTACCATTTCTAAAAGTTTTACACCGTCACGGAAACTTCCCTCTGCTCTTTGTGCAATTAAATCTAAAGCTTCATCTTGATACTTAATATTCTCTATCTCTAAAACTCCAACCAAAGCATTTTTAAGCTCCTCATGGTTGGCTTTTTGAAAATGCAAAATACTACATCTAGATTTAATTGTTTCAGGAATCTTATGTAGCTCTGTTGTAGCTAAGATAAAAACAGTGTGAGCCGGCGGTTCTTCTAAAAGCTTTAGCAATGCATTGAAGGCTGCGGTAGTTAGCATGTGAGCCTCGTCAAGAATATAAACAGTTATTTTACCGTCTTGAGGGGGTAGCATCACTCGCTCTTTTAGCTCTCGAATATCATCAATACCCCTATTACTAGCAGCGTCCATTTCTTGGACCACAAAGGATTGACCACGATAGATTCGATTATTGTACTCACTCTCACAATCAGGCTCTTTATATTTATTTATTTTTGGCTTAGACCCTTTAAAAAATTGGTGCTCAACTACTTTTTCATTAATTGGGTCATTAAGCATGGCGCCAATGATTCTGGCTGAAGAAGTTTTTCCAGTGCCCTTGGGTCCTGCAAAGAGTAAAACTTGAGGGATTTGCCCTTTTTCCATAAACTGCAATAAAATCTCTCTTACGCTAGTTAGGTGTAAGCCTTGGATTGTTTTGGGTCTATAAATACGGTGCCAACTCATAATTAATCGTGATGATATCCTAATAAATGCATTAAGCCATGTTCTAAATAAAAGCAAATTTGATCATCCACCATTTTACCGTATCTTTTAGCATTTTTAACTGCCTCGGGAAAGCAGATCACAACATCTCCTAAATGGGGTGGTAAATTTACTGGAAGGGGGAAGTCATCTAACTTGTCTTTTTCGTGCTGAGGAAATGATAAAACATCTGTCACGCCCTTGTGCTTAAGTCGTTTTTCGTTTAATTCTTTAATTTTTCTACTACCAACTATTGAGATATCCACTTGAGCTTTTTCTATATCATTTCTATTTAAAACTTCTACTACTTTGAGCCTAATTTTTTTACGATCTACTGGATAGCGCGAGCCAACAAAAAGGTTAGTGGTGATCATAACTTGAGCGCCTTTAGTGGAATCAAAAAATCTTTCAAATGAGCTTCCGTCCATATCCAGAAAATGTCACTTGCAGAAGATAATAGATTATCTATCATTCCTACTGGATCAGTAACCTCAGGAGAGGTTAATTGACTAATAAACTGAGGTAAATCATCTTCTACTGAAAGATCGGGATTAGACTTAAAACTTGAATATAAAGCAGATAGCAAACTTATATTTAAAAATTCAGCTATATTTTCAGCAAGCTTTGCTAATTCTCTATTTTCAGCTTCTTTTTCTTCAGGTGAATCATCATAGTGAGATTTAACCAAATTAACTAGTTCTTCAAGTATCTTAGGATTTTTAAACTTTGCAAAAAATATATCTAAGTTATCTGCTTTTACAGCATCAAATTTTTTTATAGAATTTAATGTTTCATTCATATTTAATTAGCCATATTATTACTTTCTACTTCTGCCAACGCCTGGTTAGTTGCCTCCATGCTAATTGGCCCCAGTGGTATCTTATCATCAGGATCATCAACAAACAGCAGGAGCACTCTACCTCTACTTTTAGGACTCCAAATTTTTCCTTCACGAATAATTTCTGGTGAGCCACCAAACTGCTTCTGTATCCAAGCTGCTGGCCCAGCATCGCCAACTACTCCCACAACAGCTATTTTTTCTGCAGGATTAATCACTATCATTTTTCTAAACTTATACCAAGGTTTTAATGTGGGGTATTCACTATTCCAGTTAGGCAAATATAAAGTTTGAACTGCAAAGTAATACTTTTCATTAGCAATTGCATTTTCAGTCAGCTCACCATTCTCTGTAAACCAACTAAAAGCACCTCTGTTTGGAGAAATCCCTGCCTCTTGATAAGAATCATGTTGATTAAGATTATCACCAGGGAAGCGATATAAATGCTGTTCTCCGCCCATAATGCCAATTGAGTGATTTAACCTTTGTCCTTCAAGCTCTGCTGTAACTTCAAAACCCAAAATATCACTAAGTTGTTGCTCTAAATATAGCTCTGTTTCTTTTTCCATATGCCCGGGTGGCATTTGGACAATGCTTTCTAGTTTTTTTATAATTTCATCATATTCTTCCCTTGTGACTGCTACCAAAAGCTCGTCTTTAGTTTTTTCCTGAGCATGAATCTGGGGAATGACCCCCATCCCCTCAGGACTATTAAAAACTACTGCCCCGGCTAGAGAAGTGGCCGCTAAAATTTGTTGAGAAACTGATCTTAAATCATTAAATGAAATATTATTATTTTTCATCCAAGCAATTAAATCTTGATGTTTAGCATCAAAACGTTGTTTGGCGTCATCACAAACTTGACGGATAAGTTTTAATCTATCACTAGAAATATTCTTAGTAGTGGACATACTATCATTATGCAACGAGTTGATAGGCTTTTGCTAGTCTCTCTCTAGTCAATTTTTGTCCTAAGGCATGAATTGTTTCAAAAAGAGGTGGGCTGATTTTGCGCCCAGTAATAACGAGTCTTAGCATCATAAAGTACTGGCCTCTTTTCCAATCATTGCTCTCTTGAAGATTTCTAATAACTTGCTCAATAGACTCTATTGACCAATCGGTCAAAGAATCTAAGGCAGACTGAGTTTTATTTAATTCATCTAGAACTATTTTTTGATTAGCTTTTTTTAATAACTTAGCTGACTCAAGCTCAATATCCCGATAGAAAAATTCAGTCAACTGCTCAATCTGATCTAAGGTCTCTAGTCTTTCTTTGATCAAGGGCAAAATTAGATCAAGTTTCTCAGTTGGAAAATCAGTGGGTAAAAACGGCTGAACTCTTTGCTTTAATTGACTAAAGTCAAGATTTCGAATATATATTCCATTCATCCATTTTAATTTATCTAAATCAAATACTACTGACTTAGCACTAATATCCTTAGGGTTAAATTCTTTAATATATTCCTCTAAAGTCAAAATCTCTCTTTGGTCTTTAGGAGCCCAACCTAGAATCATAAAAAAGTTTAGCATCGCTTCTGGTAAATAACCTTGATCTAAAAATAAACGAGCAGAAACAGTTCCCTTGCGCTTACTCATTTTTCCCTTACCATCGGGGTTTAGAAATACCGGAATATGTATATAGACAGGTGGCTGCCACCCAAAAGCTTTATAAAGCAAAATTCTCTTAGGTGTAGAGCTAATCCATTCTTCGCCTCGCATAATATGCGAAATTTCCATAAGATGATCATCTGTCACTACGGCTAAATGATAAGTAGGATAGCCATCAGATTTTATTAGCACTTGATCATCAATTTCATTAGAATTAACAATTATTTCTCCCCTTAGTAAATCAGTAAATTTAACTTCTTGATTAGCTGGTACTTTGAGACGAATTACATACTTTTTTCCTGCATCAACTTTTTTTTGCGCTTCTTCTTTAGATAAACTTAGACAGTGCCGATCATATCGAGGTGGCTTTTTTTCTGCCCGCTGAGCTTCCCTAACTTTAACTAATCTGTCTTTAGAACAAAAACAATAATAAGCTAAATCTTTATCGATTAATTCTTTAGCTTTCTTCTGATAAATTTCCAGTCGCTGTGATTGTACATAAGGACCATATTTACCATCCCTATCAGGACCCTCATCCCAATCCAATCCATAATCATGAATTACTTGTTTTAGCTCACTCTTGCTACCCTTAATCAATCTATTTTGATCTGTGTCTTCAATTCTTAAAATAAACTGGCCATTATTTTTTTTAGCAAAGGCATAGTTTTTTAATAAAGTTGCCATGCTACCAACATGCATATCTCCAGTTGGGCTAGGCGCCATTCGAGTACGGATAGTTTTATTAATTGTCATAATGTCACTGTATTATACTACTCTCCAGCCTGGACATATTCTGGAGAAATTGCACTTACATAACCCAAAAAGCCATCGTCTCCCTCAAATACATAAATTGGCTGTAAATAATTTTGTTCTTCTTTTGAATCAAAATAGCCTAACATTACTTTACGAATAATTACTGCTGGCTGACTTCCTAAGTCTGCAATATAAGCTTCGCCTGACTGTAAAATTTTCCAAGCTTGTTGTGAAGATCTAATTGGGTAAGTTTCATATTGTTGGTAGTCAACGGCTTGATATGTGTAATCAAGTGAGACTATGGAACTAGAGCCACTTAGTGCTCCACTAATGATAGCGTGAATGGCTCCTTCATATCCGTTGGGTCCAAACATTCTATGGATACCATTTATAGGAAATCTATTTAAATCAACCTGCAGAAAATCTGCATCTGAAAAACTAACTGCCTGCTTTAGTTCTCCTCCTAGAGACTTTAAGTAAACTATTTCTCCAGCAGCTGAAGCAACATCGCTTGGTAGTAAATTTGTCGTTTTTAGAAAATTCTTTACTCTTTGCACCGCTTCAAAGTCATCGGGGAGATTACTGTTAGCTAGTAACTCTGGTAGTGATAAGTAATTGCTACTAATCTCAAAATGATGATTAAAAATATCCATTTCTAGCTGCATTTCCAATGGCTGGGACTTTCTCCAGCGATAAATATTAGCCCCAATTACCTCTGGTTCAAAAATAAAGTTATAACTTGATGCAATCTGCTTGGCCCTTTGATCTGATAGCAGACTAGGTGTAGACCGAAGCATTAAAAAAACTTTAGCTCTGTCACCAAAACCTGGAGTAGTCCCAGTAGGTGTTTCTAGAGTATAAGATTCGGGCTTATCTTTATCAGTTTTCTCTGGAAAATTAATAGTGGGCAATCTACCAAAACCAACTGTTGGCGGTGGTGGAGGCGGAGGATTCATGGCTCTCCAAAAAGCAATAGAAGATCTTAAAAAAATCCTACCTACAATTAAAACTGCCAACATAATCCCACCATATTTAATAAAAAGCCGCCCAAAATGAGTCGCTTCTGTCAGAGTTAGCCCTGTATTGGTGTTATCTTTAGCCTCAGTCATAGCTCTATGATACTCAAATCTCTTGCCATTGATAATAAGAGAAGATCCAATTAATAATTTGTTTGGTATCAGAATATCGATCTTGACTGCCTAAAACTACAATTAATATCTTTCTATCTTCACGCTCTACCTGAGTAATTAAAACCTCTCCAGCTAGATCTGTTGTGCCAGTTTTAATTCCAACTACTCCGGGCTCTACTCCTAGTAGTAAGTTAGTGTTGTAAAGATAATACTGATGATTTCCAGAAATGTCTGAAATTTGTACTTGCTGCATTTTAACTAATTCTTTTAATTCTTCATCTTTCATTAATTCTCTTGCAATTAAAGAAAGATCTGCGACAGTACTATAATGAGCTGCTGCATCTAGACCAGAGGGATTAGTAAATGAACTATTTTGCAGGTGGAGTTCACTGGCTTTATTATTCATCGCTACAACAAACTCCTCATAGCTCTGGGGGTGATTTTGCGCTAAAACTTCTGCTGCGTCATTGCCAGAATTCACCAGCAATGCTTTAAGTATATCCTCAAATAAGAACTCTTCACCCATAACAAAGCCAATTGTGTGACCAATATTTAAAGGTTTTTCTTTAATAACTAAAACTTGATCTAATGAAAAAAAATCTCTAGCTACTAAGGCCGTTAGCATTTTAGTCGTAGAAGCTGGAGCAACTTTTTGGTTAGAGTTTTTTTCTAACAAAATTGAGGCTGAATTTGTATCTATGGCTATAATAGACTGAGCAGATAGGGTAGCCACAAATGAATCTGGTTGCTGGTCAATGTCTAAAATTGGAATGGGACTAATTTGACTTAACTTTATTTCTGGTAAAATTTTTTCTTGAGGCAAAACTTGTTTTACTGGTAATAAAAAAATTAAAAACAATACAATTAATGCCAGATATTGATCAATCCGGGGTTTAGACACAGTTTTATTCTAGAACAGTTAGTTTAAGGAAACTACCTCAGGTTTTTTTAATTTCTGGTTTTTTAATCTCTAGTCCTAACTCATCCAGAAGACCTGGCTCTACATCGCTAGGCGCACTCATGACAGCTGTTCTGCCCGTAGATGTCATGGGAAATGCAGTTACTTCCTTGAGTGAGGTTTCTCCAGCCAAAATCATGGCCAATCTATCTATGCCTAAGGCAATTCCCCCATGAGGAGGCGTGCCAATTTCAAAAGCTCTTAGCATATGCCCCACGCTCTCTTCTATTTCTGCATCTGAGTAACCCATATTTCTGAAGGTTGCCTTAAGGACTTGTGGAGTGTGAGCGCGAATACTGCCACCACCAGCTTCGTAGCCATTACAAACCAAATCATATTGTGTGGCTAATATTTTATCTAAATTTTTCCCTGCTAAATGGTCTTTGATAAATTCTGCCTGTGGGGCACTAAAAGGATTATGTGTAAATGTCCAACCGCTTTTACCATCTGCAACCTCAGCTAGATCTTCTTTATTTACTTTTTTGAAAAAAGGGAAATCAACTACCCAAGCAAAAGCTAATACGCCTTGTTTCTTTTCTTCATCAGTGCGCAGATCAAATTTATCTGCTCCAAACTGCTCCATGGCTTGCTCATAAGTAAAAACTGGAAATTCTTCGTCTTTGAGCTTGCCACCAACTGCTTTAACTGCTAATTTCATCATATCTTCTACTGTATGTATCACATCATCTCGCTCTACAAAACTCATTTCTAAATCTAATTGAGTGAACTCAAAGCCTCTATCTGCACGCAAGTCTTCATCGCGGATACAGCGAGCAAATTGGAAATAGCGTTCAAAACCAGCGGTCATTAGTAATTGCTTATATTGCTGAGGGCTTTGTGGGAGCGCATAAAATTTACCGGGCTGAAAACGAGAGGGTACAATAAAATCTCGCGCACCTTCTTTAG
>JAHJBU010000011.1 GCA_018813375.1 Patescibacteria group bacterium | reverse complement strand
TTAATTTCTGGAGTATGCCAGACTCCAAAACGGTCGCAATTGCGGGTGAATTTATTATATTCTGGGAAAAATTTATTTAGTTTATCAGGGCAGAGATAGGGGTTTAGTTTGGAGAATTTTTTTTTAAGACTCTTTTCATTTTGGAGTGATACAAAAATAGGTTCGGATTTAAGCATGTGGGTATTTTAGCAGAGGCTGGTGCAATTGTTAGAGTGTTATGAAATAATATTTACATGATTGAAGGACACAACGAATCATTAGTTGAATTAAAAGAGAAGGAAAGCTCTAGAAAAAATAACCTAGCGATATTATTACTGTCAGTTTTTCTTTTAATGTCTTTATTTTTAAATGCTTTTTTTATTTCAGCAAATAGAAACGGAAAAGAGGACCAAGTTAAAGAAGTTCCTGATGAGCTAGAGCAATTGTCAGATGATGTAATTGAAGGACAGGATAGAAACCAAAACACAGTTAATCAAAACACAGATGAATACGACTATCTTCTAAAAGAGCTTTATCTCTTAAAAGATCGCCAAGAGTTTGCAGAATCACAGCTTTTTGGCTTCAGGTTTAATCAGTTTCATAAAGATTGGAAATGTGAAAACATTGAACTTCAATATACTGCTAGTGGGATTACTATAGTTTGTAGGCAAAAACCATGTTCTTTAAGTGAGGGAGTAAGATTTCCAACTGCAGTTAATATCGAAAGATCGCAAGCTTGCTCAGATGAATTGGAAGAGCGAGAGTTTCCAAGAAGTATTTTGTCAAGTTTTAATATAAATGTCTCTCCCGTTTATTTAGAACATGAACAAGTATTTGCAGATGTTGAAAATTTTATTCCTAATAAAATTACCCCCAAGAGTCACTCATATCAATTTAATGTAATTAAATCTAACAACAAAAGAGAAACAGGTTATATAAAACAATATGAAGTTGTGTTTTATTCTCCAAAGACGATATCTGATTTAATGAGTAATTACACAGGCATGCTTTATGGAAGTGAGGATATTTATGCAAAATATCACATAATTGTGGATGTGTATGAGGCTGTTGAGCAAGAAAAGGAGCTTGCTGAAGAAAAGTTTCTTGGACTTATCAATAAAATGATTGATTCAATAGAATTTTTTGAATAGTGGGCAGCTTCTAAGATCCTGAACGATTACTAAATGAGTAATGTTACTAAATTAATAATTGACAAAGTAGTGCTAATAAGCTATCTTAAACGAACTATGTTACAAACAATTTATGGAATTAAACAGTTCCAAACCAATTTACCAGCTATGGCCCGTCAAATTAACGAGGTGGGCGGTCATTATATTGTGACCAGAAGAAACAAACCCGCGTTTGTGGCTATTCCATTTGATGACTATAAGGAAGTTCAAGACATTCTTTTGGAGATGAATTCTCCTGAGTTGCATAAAGACATTTCTAAAGCTCGTAAAGAGTACCATGGTGGAAAAACTCAGGATTTTGATAAGTTTGTTAAGGGGCTGAAATAATTGTTTCCATGAAGCAGTATCATATTCAAGTTTCCTCTAGAGCACAAAAAGATTTAAAAAAGATTGACTCAAAAGCTCAACAAAGAATTATTGAGGCTATTTTTAAACTAAAAACTCAAAGAAGATCTCAGCAATTTAGGCCTTTGGTAGGGTCGAAAATTGCTCAATTTAGATTGAGAGTAGGAGACTATCGGGTTTTATATGATGTTTATGACCAAGACCAGATAGTACTACTCTTAAGAATTGGTCATCGCAAAAATATTTATCGCTAAAGCGTGGATAAAGTTTTAGAAGTAGATGAAATAGACAGATTAGTTTTTTTAATTTATATAAGGAGATATTATGTGTGGAGTTTTTGGATATATAGGTAATAAAACTAATATTGCTCCATTAGTTTTAGAAGGCTTAAAAAGTTTAGAATATCGTGGTTATGATAGTTGGGGTGTGGCTGTTGTTGCTTTGAATTTGCAACCTGAGATAAAAAATAAAATTTATTTTAAAAAAAGGATAGGCAAAATTGGTGGAGCTAATGTAGATAGTTTGCCCGCTGGATCATTGGCCATTGGCCACACTCGATGGGCTACTCATGGTGGAGTAACTAGAGAAAACGCCCACCCCCATCTTGATTGTACTGAGTCTATTGCTCTGATTCATAATGGAATTGTTGAGAATTATATAGATCTTAAAAAAGAATTGTTGGCAGGCAACCATGTTTTTAAATCAGAAACAGATACAGAAGTAATAGTTCATCTTTTGGAAGAAAATTCTAGAAAATTATCTTTTGAAGAAGCGTTTCTTAAAACCTTTAATCAGCTAGAAGGCTTGAATGCAATTGTGGCCATTGATAAAAAGGAAAGGGTTATTTTGGCCGCCAGAAAAGGCTCTCCTCTTGTGATTGGTTTTGGCAAAAATGAGCATTTTATAGCCAGCGATCCTTCTGCGCTTTTACCATTTACTAAAGATGTCTATTTTCTCGAAGATGATCAAATGGCGATTATCAAAGATGATTCTGTAAAAATAATTAATATTAATTCTGCAAAAGAGGTCAAGTTTTTAAAACAAATGTTAGACTGGGATGTTTCTAGTGCAGAGATAGGAGAGTTTGAACATTTCATGATCAAAGAAATATATGATCAGCCGGCAGTTATTCATGATATTGCCAATAATGCAATTGTGGGCTCTGATAATATTTTATCTTTAATTAATGAGGCAGAAGATATTTATTTGGTTGGCTGTGGGACGGCGTCTTACGCTTGTTTAGTGGGCAAAGCTCTTTTTTCAAAAATTGCTAAAAAACAAGTACATGCTGCGATTGGTAGTGAGTTTGAAGATCAACTCAAATTTATCAACAAAAAAAGTTTGATCATAGCTCTTTCTCAATCTGGAGAAACTATAGATTTATTAGAGCCAGTGAGAAAAGCTCAACAAAAGGGAGCTAAAATTTTAGCTTTTGTTAATGTTTTAGGCTCATCACTTTTTAGGATGGCAGATGAAAAAATTCTTATTGGAGCAGGTCTTGAAAAAGCTGTTGCCTCAACCAAGGCTTTCATTGGGAAAATTTCCCACTTACTACTTTTGGCTTATGCTTTGGATAAGAGAAAATCACAAGGTCAGAGATTATTACTAGAAGCAGTAGAATCAATCAGAATTATTCTGCAAGAAAAAAATCTTAAAAATATAAAAAAATTAGCACATAAAATTAGTAATGAAAAAGATATTTTTGTGATCGGGAGGGGTTTATATTTCCCCGCTAGTCTTGAAGCTGCTTTGAAAATTAAGGAAATTAGTTATATTCACGCAGAAGGCGTAGCAGCTGGGGAGTTAAAACATGGCCCTTTGGCACTTGTAGAAAAAGACACGCCTTGTATTGTACTTTTGCCTGATGATGAAACGACTGCATTGACTTTGGCTAATGCTATGGAGATGAAAGCTAGAGGTGGTTATATTATTGGAATTTCGTCAATTAATCACGGTGTTTTTGATTTTTACTTACCCATTGCTAATATTGGTGAGGCGAGTGTATTGCCAATGGTCGTAGTAAGTCAACTTTTGGCGTACTATCTAACGCTAGAAAAAAAATTAGATCCAGATAAACCTAGGAATCTTGCGAAAAGCGTGACGGTGAGGTAGGATTTCCTTCATGAAAAACAGAAGAGAATAAGTTGAGAGTTTTGTGGAGATCCGTGGGAAAAAGTGGGACCAAAGAATTGAGATTGAGATATTTACTAGCTTAATTTAAAATATATACTAATATGAAAGACGCTATTTATACCTATAGATCAATTATTGAAAAAGATGGTGGTGGATATCACGGCTATGTTCCTTCTTTGCCTGGCTGTCACACTCAGGGTGCAACTATCGAGGAAACTAAGAAAAATCTCAAAAAAGTAGTGATCGCTATGTTGGAAGCCATGGTAAAGTTAAAAGAACCAATTGAGCGAAAAGAAGAGTACGAAACTATAGAAACGATTTCCTTCCCGGGGTTGGTTTGTGCCTAAATATCCTATTATTAATGCTCGCAAACTAGTTAAAATTCTCAAAATTTATGATTTTGTGTTAATACACACTAGAGGTAGCCATCACGTTTTTCGTAACTCAAAAAGTAAAAAGATGGTTTCAGTGCCTGTTCACAAGGGAAAAGATCTGGGAAGAGGTATTACTAAGGCCATACTGCAAGATGCAGATATTCCAATAGACGTGCTTTTGAAAAAGAAAATCAAAAAATAATCTAAGGTGGACACAGTATTTAAAAAGTGAGACCAATTTGTGAAGTGGGTAGTTAAGTGGGGGGGGGCGAGGAGCTAGAGGAGGTTGATGAAAAAGTAACTGCCTATACCAAGGAATTGAAATATGAAAAATAAAACTATAGCTATTTTTGAAAATATTAAAAAGACAAATCAGTATCAACAGGAGTTCTGGTCAGCTCGACAATTGGCTAAAGCTTTAGAGTATCTCGACTTTCGAAATTTTAAAAAGGTAATAAAAAAAGCTAAAGAATCGTGTAAAAACGCTGATCAATCAATTAAAAACCATTTCGTTGAGATCAACGATATGGTCGAAATAGGTAGTTTTACATCACGCCAGATCAAAGATGTTGCTCTTTCTCGATATGCTTGTTATCTTATTGTGCAAAATGCAGATCCCAGCAAAGAAGTTGTGGCTTTGGGACAAACTTATTTTGCTATTCAAACCAGGAAGCAGGAATTGCAAGATCAATCTATTGAAGATCAAAAAAGAGTATTTTTGCGTGGAGAGGTTACTATTCACAATAAACAACTTGCGCAAACAGCTAGTCAGGTTGGTGTAAAAAACTATGGAATATTTACTAACTATGGTTATATGGGTTTATATGGTGGACTTAAAAGTAAAGATATTGCCAAAAAGAAAAAATTAAAAAAAAGCCAAAAGATTCTCGATTACATGGGAAGTGAAGAACTAGCAGCTAATTTGTTTAAGGCTACTCAAACAGACGCTAAACTAAGACGAGAAAGCATCCAAGGCGAAGCCCGAGCTAATCAAACTCACTTCAAAGTTGGTAAAAAAGTACGTCAAACTATCAGGGAATTGGGTGGAACTATGCCAGAAAAATTGCCAGTTAGTGATGGCGTTGGGAAGGCAAAGAGAAGGCTGAAAAAGACAGAGGAGTTGATAGGATAAAAAATAAAGATGTTAAAACTTACACAAAAACAACGAGATCAACTTTGGGGTCTAGATGGTCCATATTCAGAAGCAAAACTCATTATTGAAACAAGAATTTTAGATGATACTGTTTCTAGAGTTTTTAATTTTTCCAGTCAAGAGAGTTGTTTAGTTAATCATATATAGGTTAGTAAACCGATGTATTGTTTTTATTAGCATTAAACATGTAGAATTAAGTTATGCAAGAAAAAATTCAAACTCAAGCTCCACAAGAAAATTTAGTTACTTCAAGACGCACAAATTTTTGGAAATTTTCCACAATTATTTTATTTGTGATTTTAATTCTAGTTGCAGGTTTGAGTTTACGTACTAAAAGTGAAGTAGATGAGATGGTTCAAGTTATTAATCAAGTGCCCACGCAGGAAGCAGATGAAAAATTGGAAGGAGATGATAAACAGATAGCAGAGTATATTCAATTTGAAGGCTTTTATAGTCCATATAACCGTCTAGGCTTCAATTTTAAATATCCAAAAGGATGGCATGTGTTATTAGAGGAGCATAGTGTTTTTGATGAAGATGACGAGAGTAAAGATTTGTCTGAAGTCGTTTACCTTGCTCCAAAGCCGCTAATGAAAGCTAGCACGATGGATATGTCTTTTTGGTCTATTCAAATGACTGATTATTCTAGATATACTGATAAGTCAAAGATTATTGATTCTTTTGAGGGAAATTGGGAAAAGCTTGAGGTTCCTGGCCAGTTTGATGAAATTACATTTTATAAAAAAGAATTAAAAGAAGGCATTGGTTATGGTACCTATGTCTATGTAGACTATTCTTTTGAGAATGGTGATGAAAGACTTTTACTTGTAAAAGCCGAACAATGTCTTAAAGGTGAAGAAGTTGGAGGTATGGAAAACTGTTATGAAAATTTGTTAGCAATTTTAGCAAGTATTAAAATAAAACATGAATAATTTTAATTGATACACCAATCTTTGTGGACACTGTATCTAAAAAGTGGAACTACTTAGTTGATTGGATAGTTAGATGGGGAGAGGAGTTAGAAAGAAGTTATGCCATCAGGCGCCTGGCTATAAATTTATCGACTTAATCAATCACATGTAGGATATAGAACATAAGAGATTGCTTGTATTTAATCTCTAGTTGTGATCTACTTATTGTGTAGTTACATTAACTTGATTAAATTATAAATATAGAAAGGCTTTTATGAATTTACAAGAAGATCCAAAAGGTGATTGGCAAGATTGGGGAAAAGAAAAGTTTGCTTATATTCGTAGGACTCCAGCAGAAGCAATGCAGAATCTAAAAGACATTCTTTCAGATCATCCTGATCTGCTAACTAGGGTTTTAGAATTAAAAGATGGCGATGATGATGGTAGGAAACAACTTGAAGAAGAACTTCGTGAAGCTTTAGGAGATGATGGTTTACAGAACTTAGTGGAGAAGACTGCATTTGCTGCGGAATTCAGAGGTCGTTTTGATATTGGTGTAAGTCCTACCCTTGATGCAGAATCATTGATGGGTGATGGTGACGCATTTAGAGCACCAGTTCCTGGTCTTGCTAGTTTGTATAAATCAAGTGGTGCTTGGCTCTTCTCAAATTAACGGGGTAACCACTCATCTGGACACTTGATAGGTAAAACGTGCTACACGCATAATACGTGTATATGCACAAATCATCACTTGCCCAAATATTAGGGCTATCC
>JAHJBU010000099.1 GCA_018813375.1 Patescibacteria group bacterium | reverse complement strand
TGGAGCTGCTAAAGATATTACTAAAACTTTAAGTAAAAAATTTGTCAAAGTGATGGAAGAGATGATTGAGGAGCTTAAAAATGGCGATAAATAAGACTGCGATTATGCTTTATGTGCCGGTGTTGCATTGGGGCTATATGCAGCTGTTTAAAAAATACCCAGCGGCTGATTTAATAATAGTTGATAAAGAGTTGTTGGAAGGTGAATTTAGATCAATTCAGAAAGATATTCGAGCTTTAGAAACACAGCAAATTGTTAATTCTTTGCAAACTCTTTTGCCAGATAGAAAAATTATTCATTTTAAAAATGAGGCCGATATTGGCGATTATGAGCAAATTATTATGTCGGAAGATGAGATTAGTGATTGGTTGCAAAATAAGTTTTTCGCGGATGCGAATGAAAAAATTAAGTTTGATTCAATTTTTTTGCGTTGGAGCGAAGCTAAAATTAAACAGAAAAAAGATGTAATTCCCGATGATGAGGTAACCACAGCAGAATTTCACCAGCAATTTATGGGGCAAGCGGTGGTGGAGAGTCAAAAAAGTGGGGATTGGTGGAGACAAGTGGGCGGGATCCTTGCTAAGGATGGTCAAATTTTACTCACAGCACATAATCGGCATTTGCCTAGTGAACAGCAATCATATTTAGATGGTGATCCTCGAGCTAATTTTCATCGAGGTGAAAATATTGAACTTTCTACTGCGTTGCATAGTGAGCAGGATTTAATTACTCAGGCAGCAAAAAAAGGCATTTCATTAGAAGGCACAGATTTATATATTACCTCATTTCCTTGTCCTATTTGCGCTAAGTTAATTATTAATTCAGGGATTAAACGGGTATTTTATAAAGAAGGTTATTCGATGGTTGATGGGGCGGAGATGATGAGAGGTCAGGCGGTGAAGTTGATTAAAGTGGGAATTTAGCTTTTTCGCTTCTCCTTATCCTTTCCAATCTTAAATTTAGTTGGTTCAAAATCTGGTGCGTCTATATCTGGCACGATGAAGTGGGCATGAATGTGAACGATTGTTCCAGAGGAGTAATCTGTATCACCAAAGCGCATAGCAAAACCACCACCAGGCGCATTGGTATGTTTCTGAGCAAAAGCCAAAATTTCTATTAACTGCGCGCCTTCTTGTGCAGTTAGTTCACTTAGTATTTCTTTGTGAGTTTTAAGAATTGCCAGTAGGTGATGTTTAGTATTAGGATATGGCCAGCGATTAGTAGTTAACAGCCAATTTTTAGTTTCTTTAAGAAATGGTGAAGTATGATATTTTTGTAAATTTTCCATGCAAAAAGGGCAGTGACCAGCTTTAATAATGTTTTGCATAACAGCGCGTTGTTCATCTTCGCGGGCGTTATCAATGTCAATATATTGATTTTTCATATGTTTGTTTTTCATATCGCAACCGGAATATTTTTAATACCAGGGTGAGGATAATAGTCACTGAGCTGAAAATCATCGACTCTAAATTTAAAAATATCTTTATTATTAGTTTTTAGAGTCATGGTAGGAAAAGGTCTGGGTTCGCGTTTGACAATTTTTTTGACAGCCGGGATTTGATCTACATAAATATGAGCATCAGAGATAGTATGGATGAAAGTGCCTGGTTTATATCCAGTAACTTGAGCCAGCATCATGGTGAGGGCTGCATATTGCACCATGTTTGAAGGCACACCAATAGGAACATCACCAGAGCGTTGGAACATATGGAGATTAAGTTTGTCGTTTTGAATTAAAATATGCATCCATCCATGACATGGACAAACCACTACGTTTTGTTTTTTACCTTTACCGCGGATAGTGTATTGAGGTATCCAGGGTGAAATGAAGTGGGTTTTGAGATGGGGCAGCTCAATGATTTGCTCGACAATATTTTGTACTTGATTATAGTTGGAACCCTCAAGGGTGGGGAAGTCATGAAAAGCTGCCCCATAAGAGCCAGACCCGAGATCACCAGCTTCCAATCCCCGTTTTGCACATTTTTTTTCAGTCACCCAAGTTCGCCACCAGTGGCAGCCGTATGACTGCAGCTCTTCTTGAGTACGCGCACCATTGATAAATCCAATTATTTCTCCCAGAGCCTGTTTCCAAACCGTGGGGACTTTTTTAAAATCAGGCGCCATATTACGCTCAGTAATCATGGGGAAACCATTTTCAAGATCAAAGCGCATTGGCGGAGGAGCAATATAGGTAATAGTATCAGTGCCAGTTTGGGATTTGACTCGCGTGCCTTGTTCTAAAATTAGCTTGAGAGTGTCTTGATATTGAAAGTCAGGTTTTTTCATTTCTATTTCTGCCAATCCCCAGCTAGAAAACGGTTGTTACCCTTGATGTGCCAGTTATTGGGATTAGTTTTTTGTATTGCCGCATACATTTTTTTAGCAGTTTTGGTGTAAAGTTTTTTATCAGCTACAAAATTACGCATTTTTTGCCAGTCATCAGGTAGCTGGAAGCCACGCACTTTTTGTTCTTTTAGCTCTAGATCAACATCAATATTATCTGCGTCTTTGACGATTTTTGCTTCTAGGCTGTCGCGTTTTTCATATTCATGCCAAAGTTGTAAGAACTCTTTTTCTACAGCAGTATTGCTGAGAGTATCAGCAATAGCCTTTTTTTCGTGTCTATCTGTATATTGGCGGGAAAGATAATGAACATCTACGCTTCGGCTTTCAGATAAATCATGCACTAGTGCCATTTTGACAATTTTACCTGTGTCTTGAGCACCCTCATGTTTGGCAATTACTAACGCGATCCAAGTCACTCGTAAAATATGTTCGCTAAGGTTTTCAAAATCTGGATTTAAAAACTGACGCCATTGGCGTTGAACATAACGCAGGGTGCCAATTTCAAATAAAAAATCAATATCGCGGGAAAGTGACATGATGCTTATGTTACCATATCCTCATGCATTGTTTTATTATCGTTGCTCTGACAGCTGATGGTTTTATTGGCCGTGATGTAGCTCATAACTCGACACGTTGGACAAGTAAAGAGGACGCAGCTTGGTTTAATCAGCGTAGTAAACAAGCAGGAGCAGTGGTGATGGGGCGCGCTACTTATGACACTATTAATAAGCCTCTTCCAGATCGAGTAACTATAGTTTATTCACGCGATGCAGACGAGGCGCGTTTGGTAAAAAATCAATCTAAACTAGAAAAAAATCAAATTTATTATACCCAAGCTAAACCCAAAGATTTATTAAATAAACTTGATGAATTGGGTTTTAATGAAGTGGCGATTTGTGGTGGATCTAGCATCTACACTATGTTTATGCAGGCTGGAGTGACAGACAAGCTGTATCTTACAGTTGAGCCAGTTTTATTTGGAGACGGAATAAAATTGTTTAATAAAAAGCTTAATATTAAACTTAAATTAAAATCAGTAAAACAATTATCCTCCCAAACTATATTATTAGAGTATATAGTGGATTAATTATGACTCATTTTAAGCAGCAACAACAAAATACTGGTAAGCTAATTGTGATTGATGGAGCTGATGGAGCTGGTAAAGCCACTCAAACAGAAATGTTGCGCCAGTATCTTAAGAAACATAAAATTAAAAATAGATATATTTCTTTCCCTCGTTATAAAACATCTTTTCATGGAGCATTAGTAGGTAGATTTTTAAAAGGTGAGTTTGGCGGTAATAGAGATGTTAGCCCATATTTAGCATCTTTAGCTTTTGCATTGGACCGTTTAACAGCTCGCGATGAGATAGTAGAGTGGCTTGAAGAAGGTAATGTTGTGGTTGCTGATCGCTATACTTCTGCCAATGTTCATCAGGTAGCTAAGATGCCTGAAAAAAAGCAGGCCGCTTTTATTCAATGGCTGCATGATATGGAGTACAAAGAGCACAAGTTGCCTAAAGAGGATATTGTGCTGTTTCTCCACGTGAGGGCAGATATTTCTCAGAAGTTATTAGATCATAAATCTAAAAAAAAGAATAATAATGGGCAGAAGGATGAGGCGGAAAAAGACTTAGAGCACCAAAAAGAATCAATCGCTATGTACCAGTATTTTGCTAAAAAATATAAACATTGGGTAGTTATTGAGTGCGTAGAAGATGGCAAGCTACTTAGCAAGAAAAAAATTCATGATAAAATTATAAAAGTGCTGAAGGATAAAAAAATAATAGAATAGCTTTTTGGAAATTTTATGCCTCACCTTCCGCGCCCAGTTGTCCGTTTGATTGAAAAGTTTGAGAGATTGCCTGGGATAGGGCCAAAGTCTGCCCAGCGATTGGCGTTTTATTTACTCAGAAATCCAAAAGAAGAGCTAGAAGATTTTGCAAAAAAATTAGTAGCTTTAAAAACCGATACAGTTTTGTGCAAACAATGTCATAATGTGAGCGAAACTGACCCATGCAACGTTTGTGATGATGCAAATCGTGACCAGAATTTATTAATGGTAGTAGAGTCACCCTTAGACCAACTAGCAATTGAGCGCTCAGATAAGTATCAGGGTTTTTATCATATTTTGCATGGTGCCATTGATCCGCTTAATAACATTGGGCCAGATCAGCTTTATTTAAGAGATGTTTTAGATCGCCTAGATGGAGTAGAAGAGTTAATTTTAGCCACCAATCCCACTATGGAGGGTGAGGCCACGGCCTTGTATATTCGTGAATTAGTGATGAATGCAGGGTGGGAAATTAAAATTACCCGTATCGGTCATGGTTTACCAATTGGTGCTGATATTGAATATGCCGATGGAGTGACAATTGCTCGAGCACTCGAGGGAAGACGCTCCTTGTAAAGATTTTTATTCTGTTTTAAACTACGCTTAATGCGCATTTTGATCGCGTCCAAAACTTTAGAAGTTACCCACTCTTTGAGATATTTTACTAAAGAACAAGCTTTAAAACTTGGTAAGCTTGGTCAGAGGATTTGCAAAGTTCAAGTTTTCCTGGAGCGACGAGTAGCTAAATCAAAACGTGATAGAAACGCCTTGGTGAAGTATGTAGTTAGTCTACCTGGCAAAACTTTGGTTACTAAGGTTAAGTCAGCTGATATGTATAAGGCTATTGTTGATGCTACCAACAGAGTGATTCGTCAAACTCGCAAATTTAAAGAAAAGCGTCTTACCAAACAGCGATAGTTCTAGTATTGTAGACTCATGACTGATCCCATAGCTCAATTGCCAGCTAGTAAAAAAACTAGTAAAAAAAGCCCTTTAGATATCTTAGAAGATGTGTTGGAAGATGCAAAAAATGTAGCTAAAACCAAGCAGTCTGCTGACAGTGCACAGGAAGAAGAACAGCAAAAAGAAGAATTAGTTCAACTGCGAGAACAAAAAAAAGCTGAAGAAGCAGTGCAGATTCAGCAACAACTACATAAAATGCAAGAAATTAGTAAAACTCCAGCTCAACAGGCTCGCAAGGCTCAAGATCAAGCAGGGGTAGAAGAACGCAGAAAAATCAAATCAGACCAAAGTGGTTATGAGATTCGTCAACTAGGACACAAAAAGGTTTAATCTATGCCAGGACCCAAGCCAGGATTTAAGCCAAGACCTATGGGAGGATTTAATCCAGGTATGGGGGCTTCATCGGAGCATCTAGATGAAGCATCTATAAAAGCAGCTGGGGCGCAAAAACAGCTTACTCAACAACAAAGTAGTACTCAGCCAGCCTCTGGTAAAAGCGGGACCACTGTTCAACCCCAAAAACCACGTGAGGTGGGAAGTTTTAAGGATGAGCTAGTGAAACGACCATTAAAGGATATTAAAAAAGGCTTGGCAAGCATTTTTAATATTAAGGCTCTATTAAACATTAATACTGATGATACCCCCGAAGAACAAGCTAAAAAGAAAAGTTTGCACCAGCGTTTTAATAAATTAACAGAAGAACAACAACAAGTAGCTCAAAAAAAACATCAAGAAGCGATGCAGAAGAAAAAATTAGAGCAAGAGGAAGAAGAGCGCAAGAAACAGGAGAAAGCGGCTAAAGCGCAAAGTGCGTTGGCAGCTCCATCTAGTCCCAAAAAGGGACCAATTGGTCCAGCCTCTGGACAGTCTAAAAAGCAAAAAACTCAAAGCTTATTACAGCAATCTAGGCAGGGATTAAGCCAGGCGGGGAAGAAATATTAGTTTTTTTCCTACTTTTTTACTGATCTTTTTATTCACCTCCCGCAGGTGGGATGCAATAAATGCCTTCCAGTTTGCTTGGTTTTTTTATAACTAAATACGAGGGTTCTTTTTTTGATGAGATTTCATCAAAATTGATGCATTTGCATCAAAATCAACTTGGACCATTTTGTTAAAAATATTTTTTACTCTCCAACGCAGGAATGATTTGAGCGGAAGCTTATAGTATGCAAAAAAGGATAAAATTATTACAGAGCTCTAGAGTAGATGATGAAAAAGTAAATGCGGTATAATAGATGAATAAGATGAAACTTTATAATACTTTAACCAAAAACATTGACGAGCTCAAGCCTATTGCTCCCCCAAAACTTGGATTTTATGCTTGTGGTTTTACTGTATATGATTACGCTCATATTGGTCACTTGAGACGCTACACCATGGATGATATTTTAATTCGAACTCTTAGACATGCTAAATTTAAAGTTAATTTTGTCCAGAATGTGACTGATGTTGGTCATCTTGCCTCTGATGCTGATACGGGTGAGGACAAGATGGAAAAAGGCGCCAAGAAGCACGACACCACGGTTTGGGATTTAGCAAAAAAATTTGAAAATTATTTTTTTTATTCCATGGATAAAATGGGTAACCTTAGACCAGATATTAGTTGCAGAGCAACAGAGCATATTTCAGAGCAAATCGAGTTAGTCAAATGTTTAGAAACAAAAGGCTACACATATGTAATTAAAAACGACGGAGTCTATTTTGACACTAGTAAGCTAGATGATTATGGTGAGTTGGCTAGGCTAGATACTAAAAATCTTAAAGAAGGTGCTCGGGTAGAGAAAGTAGAAGGCAAGCGTAATATTACAGATTTTGCCCTATGGAAATTTGAGCGCAAAGGAGAAAATAGAGCCATGGTGTGGTCAAGCCCGTGGGCAGAACGCGGGTTTCCTGGTTGGCACATTGAGTGTAGTGCTATGGCGATGAAGTATCTGGGTGAACAATTTGAGATCCACACTGGTGGTAAAGATCACATAACTATTCATCATCCAAATGAGATTGCTCAAAGCCAGGCAGCTACAGGCAAAAAACCGTTTGTAAAATATTGGGTGCATCACAACTTTATTAAGGTTAATGGTGAGAAGATGAGTAAATCTTTGGAAAATTTTTTTACTATTGATGATGTGATCAAGCGCGGGTTTCATCCGCTAGCCTTACGACTACTGTTTTTAACTGCTCATTACAGAAAAGAAATGAATTTTACCTGGGAAAATTTATCTGGAGCGCAGAAAAGCTATCAAAGATTAGCTGATTTAATTTTAGATTACCAGCAAGATGAGTCTGGAGTAGCTGATGAGGATCGGGCGAGTAAATATTCACATCGTTTTTTTGAGCTGATGGAGCGTGATCTCAAAACTCCAGAAGCATTAGCAGTGGTATGGGAAGTGACTAAGTCTGAATTGTCTAAAGCGACCAAGCTAAAGTTGTTATTAGAGTTTGATCAAGTGCTGGGGCTAGGATTAGATAGAGCTGAAGGGATTAGTAAAGAACTAAAAAAAAGTGAAGTTGCTATAGAAGATTTATCTAAAAAAGAACAAGAACTTTTAAAACAGCGTAAAAAAGCAAGGGATGCTAAGGACTGGGATAAATCAGACCAGCTAAGAGATGCTCTAAAATCTTTGGCAATTGTTGTAAAAGATACTTCTCAAGGTCAAAAAATAAGTAAACTACAGTAGTCTTTCTTGTTGAAAAGACAAATAACTATCTTTTGTCACAACTAAATGGTCTAGCAGGTTAATTCCTAATAGTTCACCAGCTTTTTTAAGCCTAGAAGTGGTAGTAATGTCGTCATGGCTAGGCTGAGGGTCACCAGAAGGATGGTTGTGGGCCAGAATGAGGCTACGACAGGGGAGTTTAACAGCTGGAGCAAAAATATCTCTAGGCTCAATGCTGTGAGTATTAACACTGCCAATTGCTAATACTTCTTTAGCTAGTAGTTCATAGCGGGCATTGAGGTACAACCCAATGAGTTGTTCGCGGTGGCTGGTGCGGATCTCACCAACCTCACGCAACACATCTTCTGGTTTTAACAATCTAGGTTTGAGTTTTTCACTAAAGGTGCGTTTGCCAAACTCTAGTGTGGCAATAATTTTACTGGCTTGAACAGGGCCAATCCCGTGGATCAGCGTGAGTTGCTTGGGGGTCGCAGCAATTAGACTGGAGCCTAGTTTAGTCATAATTTGTTTAGCTAAAGAGAGGACATTGCGTCTGCTAGTTCCAGAGCCCAAAATGACTGCTAGTAACTCAGCTTGAGTTAGGTTTTGTGGACCTGTTTTTAACAAACGCTCTCTGGGGCGCTTGGTTTTGGGAATTTGATGAATAGTTAAAGGCATGTAAGCAGTAAAACACACCATGATTACCAGAAGTGTAGGAAATGTAGAGCAATTGGCTGTTAGTTATAGCCAAAGCTTTTTTGTTCTTGGCAGATTCTTGCTAAAACTAGCTCAACCTCTTTTTTAGAACTTAAACTATTAATTATCCCTAGTTTTTTACCCCAGTAGGTGCCAGGGATAAAACTAGTTTTATGATCAAGGTCAATAGAAAAGATAAGAGGAATCAGGTACATGCTGGAGCTAGAGCATTCTTTAAGTGTCTCTAACATGTGAAAAATTTGTACAGGGGAATAGCTGGCACTAATAATGACTAAATCTGGAGTTTTATCCCGTAGGTATTGAGTCGCCCGCCCCGTTGACGTAATATGAAGAGTGTGGCTATCTTGAGGTAAAAAATTGTAGAGATCAGCTAGGTCTGGCTTTGGTTCTACAATCAAGATACTATTAAGTTTTAGAATGGACATGTATTTATTAGAGTTAATTCTACTCTAATTAGAATACGATCCGGCACAAGAGGAGTCAAGGACCCAAGTATGAAGAAAAAATTAAGTGTTGGTCAAAAAATTCGCTACGCCAGGACAGAAGCGGGTTTAAGTCAGAAGGAATTGGCTAATCAACTTCAGTTATCTGATAAAGCAGTTAGTACTTATGAAGTAGGACGAGCTCAGCCTAGAATAGAGGTATTAAGAGATATTGGCCAGGCTACTGGCAGACCAGTGACTTATTTTATTGATGAAGAAGGGGCAGAGGAGATTGATTTTGCGATTAAGATTAAAAAAATAGAGAAAGAGCTGTCAGAGATTAAGAAAGCATTAAGAGAAAAAGGGTATCGGGTTTAGATTCTGGAAGGTGTTATTTTTAACCTGTTTTGGAATTAAAAGCTGACTCGCCTACACATTTCGGGTAATTTGTGATGAGTTGATGTAGTTGTTTGAGTTACTTTTTTGACAATAAAAAAATTTCTGTATTCAGAACAGTTTTTAAGTGGATACACCAGGCAAGTAATTATCTTACCAGCCAACAAATTATATACACCAAAATCACTCTGGTTAGTTTTGATGTAATCTCATCATATTTGATGTAAAATCATCAAAGTTAAAAGCTATTGACAGATAATATACATTAATGTATATTTATTGTTAATGACATTACGAAAGTTACAAAATACTATTCTTACGCCAGCTTTTTTCACGCATCAGGTACAAAAGCTTTTTTGTAATGAAAAGCCATATCAGATTAATATTGCGCTTGCACGAATGGTTAAACGAGGAGACTTAGTTAGGATTAAAAAAGGACTTTTTCGTTTTTTAGAACGGGAAATCGACGAATTTACTCTTGCTACTTTAATGTACCAACCATCATATATTAGTTTAGAGTCAGCGCTACATGTTTACGGGATGATTCCAGAAGAGGTCATGCAGGTGACAAGTGTGACTCCAATTACAACTAAAAAACTTAATACCGGAGAAGGCATATTTTTATACAGCAAAATTCAGTCGACATTATTTTTTGGATATAATAAACTACAAGATAGTAACTCTTGGTTGTTTTATCATTTAGCTAAGCCTGAAAAAGCACTTCTGGATTATATTTACGTCCGACGGGTAAAGGATTTATCATCATTTCGAGTGGATTTATCAGAAATTGATCGAAGACTTTTATTTAAGTATGCTAGAGAGTTTCCTGCCTGGGTACAAAATATTACTAAGGAGCAATTATGACTAATTTAGTAGCTAATTTTGAGCAAATTTTATCTTTTGCTGAAAAAATGAAAATGCCACTGACCAAAAAGCGGGGTATTATTCGTGAATATTTACAGTCTAAATTTATTGCTGATTTTTATTCCCAACCAGCTGCAAAAAAAATGGTTTTTATTGGTGGGACTAGCCTGAGGTTGCTGCGAGACATTCCCCGTTTTTCAGAAGATTTAGATTTTGATAATCATGGATTAAAACAAATTGAGGTAGAAAAAATAGTCCAAGCAGTGGTTAATGGTTTTCTGTTAGAAAATATCCAGCTTGAGTTTAAATCAGTAGCTAAAGGCAAGAAAACTTATTTTACACTTAAGTTCCCCAATCTTTTATATGATTTAAAAATTACTACTAATCCTAAAGAAAAGTTAATGATTAAGGTTGACTACAATGATCATTGGCAACTAAAAACGAAAGTGGTCTTGATGAATAAATATGGTTTTGTAGAACAGGTGGTGACTAACCAATTCAGTGAAATTCTGCGTCAAAAACTAACTGCTTATGTTGGGCGCAAGCAAATTCAGCCTAGAGATATGTATGATATAGTTTGGATTTTTGGTCAACAACCAGAGTTATTTGATTTTAAGAAAATTAAGGAGTTGGGATTTAGGCAGTTATTTGTTAATGTTGATGAAAGATTGGCAGAGGTAGGTGTAACTATGCAGATGAAAAAAAGACTTAGACCATTTTTATTTAATGAAGCGGAGGTTAGAAAGCTTGATTTTTTCCCTCAAGTTATTAAGCAGACGTTGGGCTCAGATTAGACCTGTAATTAGACTTGACATTAGACTCGTAGTTAGACTAAAATTAGACTCATGATGCACGCTCAGATTATCCAGCATATTACCCAACCTTTTAAAAATAAAGCTCAATCGGATAGTTTTTTGGCTAGTTTCATTTTAGTGCCAGCTAATTTAACTATTTTAGATCAAGACTTACGCCAGTTAGATCAAGAGTTAGCTAATTATGAGCGGGCTTTTTTAAACCCAGAAATTGAGCAGAATTTATTGTCTAAAAATGAGCTTTTAGCATCTTTTGCTATTTCTAAAGCAGAAAATTCTAGTCTGACGCTCATGGAAGCACAGCAGGTTTATAAATTGGTTTTATCTCAGCTAGAGCTAAATTTTATTGGTGATAAATTGCGTGCTAAGAAAAAGCTTACTTATAAAGATTACGAAAAGTTAGAATTTTTTAATATTGCTAAAACTTTTCGTTATGTAAGTAGTCTGGAGATCAAGTTAGAGCAGCTTGATGAAAAATTTATTTTGGACTTACATGCTCGTTTAACTCGGGGCTTGGATATTTTTGCTGATTATTTATCTGGGTTTGATGTCTATAAGGCTGGTGCGTGGAGAGACAACGATCAGATTAGAGTAGGAGGATATCAACCTGCCTTGCATGAGGATGTTCCATCACTAGTGGGGCAGTTGTTAACTTGGGTGAAAGAGGGTCTAGAACCAAGTAAGATGGGGGTTTTCCATACTGCACTTTATGCCGTCCATCCTTTTAATAATGGTAATAAGCGAGTTTGCCGGATTTTAGAGCATTTGCTGTGGCGTTTGGCTGGTTTTAATCAGCAAAATTTGTATAGTCTTTCTTACTACTACCATCAGCAAAAAGATCGTTATTACAAGCATTTATTGAATTCACTTAAAAAGCGTCACTTAAATTATTTCACTAATTTAACTTTAGAGGCAGGAGTCTTATCTATTTTAGGTGTACTTAAGACCAGCATTGAGTCTCTGCGGTCTAGAGCTGTGAAGCAGGGAGATTTAGGAGAAAAAGAGCAGCAGATTATTAAGTGGCTGGTTAAACGCAAGGAGCTAAATTTTAAATCTTTGACCAGAAAAACTCGTGGCAAGATGGCTCGGCAAACTCTAGCTACTTATTTAAAAAAACTGGTTGAGGAAGGCTGGCTGCGAAAAAGATCCTCAGGAAAGAATGTTTTCTATAGTCTAGATTTAGATTTGAGAGAAGAAGGATTGTATCAACAGTGGTTGGGATTGGTTTTAGAGAAGCTTAGCTTTGTTCCCGATGAGTACCGGTTGGTGGTGTAAAATTTGACTTTTTTGTAGTATATTACGTTTTAGTAAGCTAAAAAGGGAATACGTTCCAGAAAAGTTTAAATGAAATCACAACATCAGCACACTCAAATCAAGCGTTTATTACATATAAGTTTGCCTCCTGGTCAATCAGCTTTTTTGTGGGGTCCAAGAAAAGTAGGTAAATCTACTTTTCTTAAGAGTAATTTTTCAAGTAGCATCGTTTATGATTTGCTAAAATCAGATCTTTTTTTACAACTTACTAAAAAACCAAGTTTGCTTAGAGAAGAGTTACTAGCCCAAAGCTTGGAGAAGCTTAAGCAACCAATTATTATAGATGAGGTGCAAAAAGTGCCGGCTTTACTCGATGAAGTTCATTGGCTGATTGAAAATAAAGGTTTAAGTTTTATTTTATGTGGTTCTAGTGCGCGTAAAGTTAAGAGGGGTCATGCCAACTTACTTGGCGGTCGTGCTTGGAGGTTTGAAATGTTCCCTTTAGTTTATCCAGAATTGCCTCAAGTTAATCTATTTAATATTCTTAATCAAGGAACACTCCCAGCCCACTATGGTTATGAGCATTATCAGCGCAGTCTACAAAGCTATGTAACAGATTATCTCAAAGAAGAGATTTTTGCAGAAGGACTAACTCGCAATATTCCTGCCTTTTCTCGTTTTTTTGAAGCGATGGGTTATTCTCATGGTGAAATGACAAATTACAGTAATATATCTCGAGATGTGGGAGTGGATGCTAAGACCGTGAAGGAATACTATCAGATTTTGGTTGATACTTTGGTCGGATTTTTTGTTCTTCCTTATAAAAAGCGTCAGAATAGAAAAGTAATTACTAAAATTCCTAAGTTTTATTTATTTGACGTAGGGGTAGCTGGGATAATAGCGCGACGTAAAATTACCAAGTTAAAAGGGATAGAGTTTGGGCAAGCCCTAGAGCATTATGTCGCAACAGAATTAAAAGCTTATAGTAGTTACTCTGAAAAAGATTTTACAATTAATTACTGGCGGACTAAAACTGGGTTGGAAGTTGATTTTATTTTAGGAGATGCAGAGGTTGCAATAGAGGTTAAAGGAACGGGTCAAGTAGATAGCACTAATTTACGCGGGTTAAAGACTTTTGCGGAGGAATTTCAGCCTAAAAGAGCATTAGTAGTGAGTAATGATCTAAGATCAAGGGTAATTGGGCAACAGCTAGAGATTTTACCATGGGAGGAGTTTTTGCAACAACTCTGGAGTGGAGCAGTGATCTAAGCAGTGATTTAGTCGCTGGTGGTGTAAAATACTTTTTATGTCTTTATCAATTGGAATAGTAGGTTTGCCAAACGTGGGTAAATCTACTTTGTTTAATGCTCTCCTCAAGCAACAGTTAGCTTTAGCTGCTAATTATCCTTTTGCGACCATTGAACCGAATGTAGGTGTTGTACCAGTTCCAGACCAAAGATTAAAAAAACTAGCAGAAATAATAGCGCGAGCAGAAAATTTGGATAAGTTACCACCAATCAAGCCAGCAACAGTTGAGTTTGTTGATATTGCTGGCCTGGTGAAAGGTGCACATGAGGGGGAGGGTTTGGGAAATAAGTTTTTAGCTTATATTCGTGAAGTAGATTTAGTTTGTCATGTGTTACGGGATTTTAGTGATGAAAATGTATTGCGAGAGGGGAGCGTGAATGCAAAAACTGACCGTGAAACAGTTGAAACGGAGTTACTATTGGCAGATTTAGACACATTAGAAAAGCAAAGAGAACCCAAAGCTAGCAAAGACAAACTGGAGCTACGCAAGTGGTCAATTATTACTCAGTTTATAGAAAAAGCACAGCAGGGTCAGTTAATTCATGAAGTAGTAAAAAATGATGATGAAGCGCAAGTAGCGCGAGAATTAAATCTTTTAACAGCAAAAAAAATTATTTATGTGATTAATGTGGATGAGGATAAGGTTAAAGATTCGCAAAAGCTGATGGTGATGCTTGGCGAAAAACTAGGGGTAGAGATAGAGCAAATTGTGATTATTAGTGCGCAAATTGAGAGTGAATTGAGTAGTTTGGCTGAGGCGGACCAACAGCTCTACTTGAGGGATTTGGGGGTAAGTGAGAGTGGTTTGGAACGGTTGATTAAAAAAGCTTATCAGCAGCTACAGTTACAGAGTTTTTTGACTGCTGGCAAGCTAGAGGTTAGAGCCTGGACAATAAAAGCAGGGGCACTAGCGCCAGAGGCAGCGGGAGTGATTCATACTGATTTTGAGAAAAACTTTATCAAGGCGCGTGTAGTAGATTATGCAGATTTTGTGAAATATTCGGGTTGGAAAGGGGTCAAAGAAGCTGGGAGGATGAGGTTGGAGGGGCGGGATTACCAGATGAGAGAGGGTGATGTAGTGGAGTTTATGGTGGGGAAGTGGGTTTAAAATAAAATATGTCTTGATTTTATTATCAATTTTGATATCATACTGATGATATGTACTTAAAAAAACTAGTTAAAACTAATAAAACAGTATTTACTATTACTGATCTACAGCAATTGTTTGACCTAGATGATAAAAATTATACTCGAGTTGTAATTAGTAGAATGGTGAAAAAAGGCGAATTAAAACGAGTTTATAGTGGTATTTACGCATATGGTGCTAAGTATGATTATTGGGAATTAGCTAATAGAATTAAAACTCCATCTTATGTAAGTTTAGAGAGTGTGCTGGTTAAGTCTGGGATAATTTTTCAAGATTATGGTCAAATGATATTTTCAGTATCTGATAACACAGTAGTGAAAACGATTTCAGATAGAGAATTTCATTACCAGCAAATAAAAAATGAAATTTTGAGCAATCCTATAGGAGTTGAGTTTGGACAAGTAATGCAAGCCTCACCAGAAAGGGCAATTTGCGATAGGTTATATCTTACACCTGGGTATTATTTTGATAATTTAGAATCAATTAACAAAAGCAAACTGATTGATTTAGCTAAGATTTATAATAAACGAGTTTATCAAGAAGTGGAAAATTTATGTTAGATAAAGCACACCATCGGCAAGTTATGTTTGAGATCTTACAAGAAATCTATCAGTCTTCTATTGGCAAGTTATTGGGGTTTAAGGGTGGAACTATGCTGTATTTTTTAGAAGAGTTAGATAGATTTTCAGTGGATTTAGATTTTGATTTATTAGAGATTGAAAAGGTAGAGCAAGTGCGTAAAAAATTGCATGAAATTATTAAAAAATATGGTCAGATTAAGGAAGAACGAGAAAAGAGACAAACGCTTATTTTTATATTGAGTTATAAAACATATCAACATAACTTAAAAATAGAAATTTCTAAGCGTGATAGCCAGGCTACTGGCTATGAGTGGCGTAATTTTTATGGAGTAGACATTCAGACGATGAAGCTAGAAGATGCGCTAGCTCATAAGTTGGTGGCTGTCACAGAAAGAAGAGGTATTACTAACCGAGATTTTTATGATATTTGGTTTTTGTTAAAAAAAGGAGTTAGGGCTAATCCATTGGTGATTAATGAGCGGACTAATCAAGATTTGAGTCAGTATTTAGGATTTTTAATTAAATTTGTGCGCCAGAATTTTAAGCCAGCTCAAACTATGGTGGGTCTAGGGGAATTATTAATTAGGCCAAGAAGAGATTGGGTTAAGGTGAAGCTGAAATCTGAATTATTAGGGAAGCTGGAGTTTTATTTGGATGAGGTAAAGTAATTTTGTACAAATTAGAAATTCAACTTCTATTTTGTACAATATAGTGTTATATTGAAAGGTATGATTAAAAGATGTCTTCAAACACAAATTATAAGGGCTGCTAAGCAGTTTGGTGTTGTATCTGTTACTGGTCCTAGGCAATCTGGGAAGACAACTTTGGTTAAAGCTGTATTCCCAAACCATAAGTATTTTAATTTAGAAAAGTTGTCAGATTTTCAGGCAATCAAAGCGGATCCGTTAAATTTTATTGATAATATTAAAAACGGAGTGATTATTGACGAGGTTCAAAAATTTCCAGAGTTGCTTTCATATATACAAGTTTCTATAGATGAAAATTTTAGACCAGGTAAGTTTATTATTACTGGCTCTCAAAATTTATTGTTATCTGACAAAATAAGTCAAAGTTTAGCTGGTAGGGTAGCAGTATTAACTTTATTTCCGCTAAGTATGGCAGAAGTAAGTGGGGTAAATCTATCAATAAAAAATTATAAAAAACTTTTGCTTAAAGGTTTTTACCCGAGTTTATATGATAAAAAAATAGATATTAATTTATTTTATTCAAGCTACATTAATACTTACGTAGAAAGAGATGTTAGGAGTATTAAAAATATTGGAGATTTAGCTACTTTTCAAAGATTTTTACAGCTTTTAGCAGGGCGAATAGGGCAATTAATTAATTTAAGTCAACTAGGAAATGATGTTGGTATTTCTTATAAAACTGCTGAATCATGGATTTCTGTGCTAGAAGCTAGCTATGTTATTAAGAAATTACAACCTTATTATAATAATTTAGGAAAAAGAGTCACGAAATCTTATAAAATTTATTTTGTAGATGTAGGATTAGCTGCTTATTTGTTAGGAATTAATTCTATAAATGAATTAAGTAATCATTTTATTTTGGGAGGGTTGTTTGAAAATTTAATAATCATGGACTTATTTAAAAATAAATTAAATAGTTTTTCTAGTTCAAAATTTTTCTTTTTTAGAGACAACCATGGTAATGAAGTGGATTTAATTTTAGATCATGGGTCTAAAATTGTTCCTATTGAAATTAAAGCAGGAGCTACATTTAGTACAGATTTTTTGAAAGGAATTAATTTTTTTAATAAAATTAATAATAGTGATGGGGGATATCTTATTTACTCTGGAAATTTAGAATCAAGCATTAATGGTACTCAGCTTTTAAATTGGTTGTCTTTGGATAAAATTAGGGTTTAAAGACGAATATATTTTGACTTTATTATGGTTTTACCCGATAATTTATAAACTTGACTTTCAGAAAAATCGGGTTAATCTCAATCTGCGTTGATTCAAGATCTAGGTTTAAAAAATTATCTAAACCGACGATCATGCCTTCGTTGCGATCTTTTATTAAAAAATATCAGCCATCTCGGGCTTATATTGTGCATTTAGGTAAGGCAATGAGCATGAAAGTAGGGCAGACAGAGGTTGAGTTTGTACCCTGGTATGAGTTGCTTGGAGCTGTAGGGCTAAAGTTTATGATGGGGCGGTAGAAGTGAAGTGCTTTAATTTGGATAGTATGTTATACTATTTCTGTAAATACTAAAAAATATAGTAACTACAGAAATGATTGAAAAAATAAAAAACAAGGTGAATGGCAAAGCCAGAGAAGGTGCCCTGGGGTACATTCCATTTTTGTCTAAAACAGCGCTTGCCGTAACTTTGGATAAAAATGTTAATACTTTGCGTAACACCATAGATTATTGGGTTAAGAACAAAACTTTGATCAGGCTTAAGAGAGGTTTTTATGTGTTTGGCAGTTTTTTAGATAAAAAAGATAACTCATTGTATTACTCAAAATTTTTAGCAACTAAACTGATAGAACCAAGCTATTTGAGTATGGAGTTTATATTGCAAGAGTACCAGATGCTAGCAGACGTGGTGTATGGTTACTCTGTTGTTACTTTAAAAAAGACAAATTTTATTGAAAACAAGTTTGGAATTTTTAACTATAGTTCAATAAAAAAGGATTTGTTTACTGGTTTTTCTACAGAGTCATACGGAAGTATGAGCTGGTATGTAGCGAGTAAGGCAAAGGCCTTGTTTGATTATCTTTACTTTAATCAAGGCAAGTTTACAGCTTTTTCTAAAAGAGAGATTCTTAGCTTGAGATTAAAGTTGGGAGTAATGAGTGCCAAAGATTGGAAAGAGTATGAGCAGTACCTTGATAAAGCACCAAAAAAAATGAGTCAGATTTACCAAGCTATGAAAGGGTCATGATGTTAATAAATAATTTAAAAAAAATAGTACAGGTAAGTAGAGATGAGAATGTGTCTCTAGAGTATATAAAAATTGAGCTTAAAGAAGCACTTATTTATTATACTTTAAACTTTATTTATAACTCACCGGAGTGGAGCAGTCTTATCTTTGGTGGTGGGACTGCTTTAAAAATGGTTGGTCAAACAGCGAGGCTGTCTGAAGATTTAGATATGGATTATTTAACAAAAAGTTTTGATTCACCAGGTTTTGTGCAGAGTCTGTTAAAATACTTTGGAAATTTTGGTATGAATGAGATTAGAACAACAATACGGCATAATGGCGAAATGATAACAGTTAAGTTTCCAATTTTAAAAAAACTAGGTTTGATTAAAAATATTAAAAGTGAAAGTGACTTTCTCTATCTAAAAATAGAGCTAGAGAAGAATAAATACTCAGAGTTTGCAACGAGGGTGACGCCATTCACCAAAAATAATTTGTTTTTTGTTGTTAGACATTATGATCTAGAGACACTCTTTGCTAATAAAATTGGAGCAATTTTGGGTAGAAAGGATAAAACATATCAAGACAAATATGACTTTAAAGGTCGAGATTTTTATGACCTAATTTGGTTTTTGCAAAATAAAATTAAGCCAAATTTAAAAAGAGTCAAGCAGATAGTGAAAGTGGAGCAAAAAAAGATGGTAAAAAGCTATGACGATGTTTGGGAGCTGGTAACAGCTAGAGTTAAAAAAATAAACACTGCGGGAATCTACTCAGATATGAAAAGTTTAGTTAAAGAGCCTGTTGGGGTTAAGCAGTTAGCTGATAATTATTTAGATATTTATCTTTCTTTGGTTATGGAGGCTTGAGATGTTTCTTTTAATATTCCTGCCTTTTCTCGTTTTTTTGAAGCGATGGGTTATTCTCATGGAGAGATGACTAAAATTTTATTTGTTTGATGTTGGAGTGGCAGGAGCTATAGTAAAACGCTAGCTTACTGAGGCAAAAGGAATGGAGTTTGGGCTAGAGGTAGATTTTGTTTTGGGGGAAGCTGAGGTAGTGATAGAGGTGAAGGGATCAAATCAAATAGATGGGACTAAGTTGAAGGGTTTGAAAGCTTTTGTAGAAGAATTTAAACCTAGAAAAGCAATTGTTATTAGCACTGAGTCTAGAGTACGAGTTATTGGGCAGGAGATTGAAGTTTTACCTTGGGAAGAGTTTTTGCGACAACTTTGGGATGGGGAAGTGATTTTAATTTTTAGATTAAAAAGCATGGTATGATATGGATAGTAAAAATATTAAATAAGGAGCGATGAATATGTCAGACAAAGAATCAAAGCCTGGGATTGGTGAAAGAATTATGGATGCCTTTTATGATGCGGAGCAAAAACATAAGGAGAAACTAACCCGCGAGGGTCAAGAGGCTTGCGATAGAATAGCAAAAGAATTTCAATACCCTAATGGAAAACCAAAGAAATCAAACTAACCTATCACTTGGACAATTGGATAAAAATGGAACTGAGTAAAAGGTAAAAGTAGAAAAAATAAAGCAAGTCACGGCAAGATTTCAAACCCCAAAAAAGAAAAGTTTTTGGCAGGAAGCAAGAGAATTATTTAGTTGATTTAGGAATTAAATTAAGACTTTTTTTTAGTGCTGTGGGCTATCAGCGAGTTGCCTGAGAAGTGGGAGTGCTTCTTGCATTGTAATTTGGTCAATTGGTTTACCTGACATCAAACTCAGTTGTTCAGCGACTAGCTGATTTGTATAAATCATGTCTGCGATACCCCGACGACCTCTAGCAACTATTTCACCGCTATAAGGTCTGAATTCAGTTTCTTTTTGATGGGTAGGATTTTCTAAAGGGTTTTTTAGCATGTTGTTTTGGGATAGTGAGGAAAATAGTTAAGAGTTTATTTTTTTGAGTAATATTAGCACCACATAAATTATTTGTAAGACTTTTAAGGAGAATAATCTTGATAGGCGATAGCATGCCACTAAGAAGTGAACTTCAAAAAAAGTATGAGTTACCTGATGATTTCATTTACACCAAGTATTGCGGCCGCAAATACTTCATTAATTTTTAGTGGGGTGTTGCTGCCCTCTGCATTAGGAAGTAGTGTTGCGTACTGCCCCTCTTTAAATAATACTTGTATGGGATGTCCGTTTTTGGTCGCCAGCTCTGCAAGTCGTTGAACTGATAATACCTCTCCAGTAATATCCAAATTATCGAATAATTCTTGTCTTGCTGCATCGGTTAGGCTTCGAAAATATTTCTTTGTTTCCATAAAGTGGTGTTAGCTATTATTTTAGGATCGTTTTATTTATATATCTTAGAGCTTATCATTTCTATTATTCTATCACCTCTGTCAAATTATAATTATAAATTATAGGCTTGTATTTATTCGATTATATAGTATACTGTTCGGAAAGTAACGTACGCTACACATTTTGTGTGTAGGTAAATAGTCTGCCCTAAGGTGGTTTGTTGTTATGCCAAAGTACACAAATAATATGGTGTGCGGTGACCATTATAATAGTTGGGTGGTTTTGTTGGGTATTTGACTTGGAAATAAGCACGCTCTTTATATAAGAGGATGCTTATTTGCGAGTCAAATAAAGACTTAGCAAACATACGATTTAAGGAATTCTATCAATAGCTGATGGCAAGACTTAAATCGGATGGCACATTAACAAACCGCGTTCATAAAAAATATTTTTTTCTTTTATGTCTGGCGCTTGGTTGTGGTGATTAACTAATAGTCATTACACCCAAGTGCCAGACGAGAGGGGGTAATAAAAAACCCTCGTTTGGTGACCTGAATAGATAGGCAACGGCTCAGTGGAGAGAACTGAGATGCGAAGCCTAAAGTCATAAGTAAGATCTGTGGCTAATTTTTTCAAAAAAATTAAAAATTTAAAAAAAAACCAATCGAGGGTTCCGCGCGCAAGTTGGCGCGGGACCCTCTCTAGAAAAAAGGAGAAATTTGATGACTAAGAAATGGAAATACTTGTTTATGTTGCTGACGGTTCTACTGTCAGCTTGTTCGACTAATCCCGACAATGTTATAAATCAAGTAGCTGAGGTCGGTAATCAGGTATGGACCACAACCATGACCTTGGTGACAATAATACTGGCCTCACCAGCATTGCTGCTGGCGGGCTTTATTATGATTAAATATTGGCAGATGATTTGGAGTCGTGGCTTCTTTGTCGGCTTTTTCATCATGATCGGGTTTCTACTGACATTAGGATTTGTCGGCAAAGCGGCCATGTGGGGGACTGGCCAGCTGTTTGGTAGCCTCGATGAGGGAGGCGCCGAATACTGGGATAATCAAGGAAAGACCGCAGATGCGGCGTACCAGATTGTTTTTGAGCCGGAAAGCTGGAATAAAATCGATGCGCTGAAAGCAGAAGAAGGATCGGGGGAGGTGTATGATATCGATCCTGATCCCGATACTCCTGGTCCCGACGATGGACCAGTGGTCACAACGAAGCTAGCCTCGCCCGACCAATGGTCCAATTGTCTCGCAGAATATTTGGAGACGGTTGGGATTGATGACGCAATGACTATGGGTCAGGTGCGTCCTGGGGGAAGTAGTTACTCCGATTGGATCCCTGAGGATCCGGGGGAGGATATTCCAGTTGGAATGATTACTGTGTTAGTCCATCGACCTGGTTGGTGGAATGACAGATCTAATAACTGGTACGGTAAAAACTTTGGAGAGATAATTTTCCCCAGAGGCTTGGGTCGATTTGAAGTCGACCTCGATACTACCCAAAAATGGCAGTCCGAAGGTACCAGAGCGATGGCCCATCAGTATGCGGGGGGAGACCTCAATACTGAGGTGTATCTGCTATCAGGTACTGGTAAATGGCCGGATACTTGTGTAGTTGAAACGATGACGAGTTCTCCTGCTGTTGAGGAGGAGGTTCCCGAAGCCAAAACCCAAACCCAAACCCCTTCCAGTTCTGGCGGAGATGTACAAAACTGCACCTGGTCCCCAGGTGATGGAGAGCTCAAAGCGTTTGCCCAAGCGGCTGGAGACGGTTGCTGGGTTGGGGCTAAGGAACTCTTTGATCCTGGTAACCCAGGTGCTTTACAAGCGGCCTGGGAAAAGAGCAACCAAAACAGTTTCAATGTTGAAATGCCAGAAGGGTGCATTTGCCCTTAGGCTCACGCCAATTATGGAGTGAGCCTCTTGGAGGTGCACCATGAAAAATGAACGCGGTCCGCCTGAGTGAGAGTATTTGTAGTTTTTTACTACAACTCTCTATACTTTTACTCAGGCAGTACCAATTTGACAAGAAGCTTATAATAAAATATAATTAGTTGTAATAGTATGATATATATAAGAGGAGATAAATAATATGGCTGGATGGACTAAAGTTGCTTTAGCAACTCTCATAACTGGAGTTCGTGAAATGAATCAGCCTGTAGGCGGTGGTAAGGAAGGTGAACCAAAAAGTGGAGGCGGAGGCGCTGGACTAGTTGGGAAAATTGCGTTGCTACAGGGATTGGATGTAATGAGTCAAATGAATAAACCGCTTGAGGGCGGTGATGTTGAACCAAAGTCAAAGGGGTCGTTGCGTCAGGGATTGAGTGTAGCTGGGCATAGAACGAAGGAAGAATTGGGTGCTTATGCAGGAGTTGTAGGAGGGAACGCTTTACTTGAGGTTATTGCTAATTTCCAGGCTCCACTCACTGATGTGTTTCCTAAAGGGAAACCGTTGGGGGAAAGAACAACTGGAAAAGTTGTAAAAGGTGCGGGAAGAGGGGCAGTGGCGGTAGTAAAAGCGCCATTTAATTTTATTGGTCGTAAACGCGCAGCTAAAAAGACAGAAGAACAAGCAGTGGCAGGTGAAACTGCTTATCAGGCCAATAAAGCAAGAATGGAAGAGCAGACTCAAACAAGCAAAAACTTAGCAGAGGCTTTGGCACAATATGCAATTGCACAAGCAACAGCGATACAAGTAGATCAGGCTGTAGATAAACATAACAGACAGAAATACGGAAATGATGGCTTAAGAGTAGATGTTTCAAGCAACTCAGCTCCAGAAGAACCTATCGAGGGTAAATTTAGAAATAAATAAAATATAAATTTTTGCCCCTAAGTGAGTATAAATAACTATGAGTATTAAAGAAACTGCACGACAATTATATCATGGAATGAACCAGCCCATGGACGTGATTGCTAGTCCTGGTAGTAGTGGTGGAGAAGAAGTATCGGGTCTTCAGGCTCTTATCTTGAACCAGCTAGTAGCTGGGACGGCTAGGAGAGACGCTGGTGGGAATGTCACTACCAGTGTTCCAAATTTTGCACTCAGAGCGATAGGGAATGGGGTGTGGAATGAAGACAGCGCACCTCCCCGAGTTGAGACAAGACAGCCAGTTGAAACAGACGCCGCAAATCAAATGTTGAATATGTTATTGGCAGCTGCAGCAGGAGGCAACGAGAGACCCGCTGGTGTTAGTAGGAAAGGTGGTAAAAGTGTAAAAGACATTGTAAAAGCAGCATTAGGGGCTACGGTGATGGGAGTGTTGCCGATAATCAAAGGAGTTGAAAGAAACTTAACCAAAAGTCCACTGGAGTATTTGTCACCAGAAGCACTGGAAGCGTATAAAATTCTTGGGATTAGTAAGCAACAACGATTATCCTTGAGTCCAGAACATACTGCTCAGCTCGAAAAAGTAGCAGAACTCACGGCTTTTGGAGTCTGGACGCAAAGGAATGTTTTAGTAGACAAAACGGGGAAGATAAAAGATATGATGCCGACACAAGAGGAGGTTTCCTTAGCAGCTAAGGTCGTTGAACAAGCAGCGGGGGAGAGTGGCTTGTTTAACATTGATGTAGGAACTATACAGCGAGATATTGACGAAAAGTCATTAGACGCCAGTAAAAAAATGATCAGAGATACTATTTTTAGCCGTTTCAGTCATTGGGAGAATGTAAGGGCGGGGTTGTTATCTGCGAAGATGATGGAGGATAAAAAATTACCCGATGGTAGTCTATATCTTCCGCTTATTCACGTAGGGCCGTGGACAGCGATAGTATCCTCCATACTACTTGGAGGCAAGGGGTTTATGGGAGCTGTAGGTTCACTTGTTACAAACCAAGCAGGAAGAAGGGGTTATGATTTAGTATTGGCTCAAGACGCGGCTGGAATGACCGGGGTGCAGTTATTAAGTGGTGCCGAAATGAATCCACAAAATAAGATACTACTTGCCAAAGCCGATCCACACGCTTGGGAGCCGCTTGTATGGAAGTGGATAAGTGATACGCCTCTAGGTTTCAGATTGAGAAAGATATGGAGAGTTAAAAATATTCCAGAGGTTTTCATGCTGAGAATTGAGAACCAAGAGAGTAGAGAGGAAGTGTTTGAGTTGCCAATGGCTGTTCATTTTCCTGGTGAGACTATAGAACAACAAAAAGCCAAGCCTATGGCGGGTGGGGCAGTATCGTTTCTCTATGCCTTGTCAGGGGTTCTTGGCGCTACTAGGAAAGCCGATGAATATTTGAAGACTACAAAGAAACCTTTTTTAGGGGTGCCGGATGGTCAGAGCTGGTCGTATGGTGAGGCAGTAAGTGATGCTAAAGATAAGGTGTTGACCGAGGGACCTAGACGTTATGTGGTGGGTGAATTAGCAGTACGCATGCTTGAGGGTATGAAAGAACAACCTCTTAAGATACAGCAGGTTGCTAGAGACTTGAGAGGAGAAAGCAGAGAAGCTAGAAAGAGAATTAGTCATATACAAAGAGAAATAGTTAAGAAGCCAACCAAAGAACAGAAATTGAACGCATGGAATCAATTTGCTCCAGAGGTTATGGGTTTAGTTACGCAAATTGAAGGTAGAGCTGCGCAGATAGCATCAGTTAGGCCTTATCTTGAAGATGTTGGGCTGGCAAGAAGTAGCGTTAGTCATCGTTCTAGTTCAGAAACAGCTCCAGTCATATCAACCGATGTGTCTACACCTACTTCTCCACAACCGGAACGAGTGAGTATTGCTATGAAAATTTTGGAAGGGGCTAGGCTGACGGGGCAAAATTGGCGTAATAGAAAAAATAGTAACAGGCCCAATAGGGTCTAGGATATCTCCTCTAGAAATATTATAGGACTGTAGTATAATACCTTATAGTAATGATAGGTGTGTTTTTGCACGCCTTACATTACTTGAACTTGACTTGACTATCCCTTTTTCAGGGGTGGTTTTTGGCACATTAACAATTGAAGAGTTGACAAAAATATAACGACCTATAAAGGAGTTATCTAAGGACTTTTATTGGTAAATAATTTTACCTTATAATATAACTATTTTGATTTACTAAGAAGTCTTTAAACAACTCCTTTATAGGGAGTACTTCATGCGGGTAATTCCGCGGGCGAGCCTAGAGTGACGGGCATTACTCTAGGCAATAAACGAATCTACAGGGTAACTCACCCCCTGACATTAAAAAGGAGAGAGGCAAAAAAGTTACTCCTCTGACGGTGTAATTTGCTTGTCGCGGCAAACCAAACAAAAAGTGCATAGGAGGTATCCATGCGCGCTCTACGTGTTACACGTAACAAAAGAGCGCTATGGATTCTTATCCTCGCGCTCTTTGTAATTCTGCTCGCTTCTGTGCCTACTTCGGTAGAAGCACAGGAGAGTGAGCCAAATCCGTGTGGGGCAACTATCCCGTATCAAAATTGGGATAAGGATAGTTGTCTTTTTAGTTGGATCCATGGTTATAGTGGGGCTCAACGAGCCGTGGATTTTACATGCGGGAAAGGGGCCATCATAGTGGCCCCGTTCGATAGTTATATCGAACAAATGTCTACTATGGAGGGGGGCTCGAGGGGGTTAGTGTTAATGTCGGGGGAAACAGGATGTAGTGCCACTATGGGGCATGCTGACTGGATAGTGAGTGTTAATCAGCATGTTTCCCAAGGGCAGGTCCTGGGCAAGGAAAACGGTGACGTCGCCACAGGTTTTATGGCAGATGGCATTTGGATTCCTTGCGGGTGGGGTGATGACTGCGGTTCTCACCTACACCTGAACATTGAGTACATGGGGGTCGATCAAGATCTTTACTCAATGTTTGGCCTTGATCCCAACCAAGCGTTGCATCACGCCCAGATGTGGGCAATGCAACATTATGGGATTGGCCCGGGACAAGCGGAGAGATACATCCATGAGAGTAAGGACTCATGGTATGGATATCAGGAGCTTGAATCCGCTGAGTCCGAACCCAAACCAACATCCGCATCCACGCCTGTGCCTACTTCGGTAGCAGCACAGGAGAGTGAGCCAACCCCTCTACCCGAGTCCAAAAAATCGTCTCAGATTCCGGAGGCGATGAATTGGATGGATCCCTCATCAGCCTACAATGGTTGGTCGAGGGAGGCAGGCTATGGCTATGGCATTCGCTATGGACAATGGGGGAATGAACCACGGCACACGGGATGGGATATCCCATTGAATGTCGGATCTCAAGTCCAAGCCATGGGGGATGGTGAGGTGGTAGTGGTTGCCCAAGGCTGGGCCACTTATCCTGGGTGGACCGTGGGTATTTACCACGGTATGAACCCGGATGATGGCACCGGCTTTTGGACCTACGCGATGGAAATGCGGTCCGCCGCAGTGAGCGTAGGGCAGTACGTGAAGGCTGGTGACTTGATAGGTTACTCAGGTCACAATGGTTTATACCTTCACGTAGGAGCCTCCAACCAGCCACCAATAGATTTCCTGTCGAACTGGTACCAGCATGCCGATGAATCGGCTGATGGTACTGGATGGGTAAGTCCGAGATATAAACCGGATGAGCTCATCAAAGTTCCTTATGATCCTAGTAAGAAGGGATCAACGGGAAACGATCACTTCAGTCAGAACCCGGAGTTGAAAAATATAATACCTTCGGGTTTCATTGACTTGAGAGGGCTTGATGAGGGACTGACTACCTTCATTGACCTATTGGTGGATCTGCTTACGGCTCCCAGTTTGCCCAGCCCAATACCAGATTCCGATCCCGAGATGCACGAGTTTTGTTTATCGTGCCAGGGAGACAACAGGAATCAACTCAACATCTTACTCGTTTTTGCTGGATATGGCATGCAGGATGAAAATCCAGAAGCCATAAAAGCAAAGGCAAATAAAGATTTTGAGGGATATTGGGAAATCCCAGCCAACGCCGAGGACGTGTCCATGGACGACACGCTTGGCTGGGGAGGTTGGGAAGCATTACAGGGGATGGTGCAAGCTCCCGGTGCAGAAATCACCGCGGAGAACCCAGAGGGCTTGGATTGGGGAAATGGCTTGTGTAACGCAGGCTGTTTCATCAACCAAACCTTGAGCACTGCAGGCTTACTCACTGATCCAGACGATCAGGAGCATGCCAGCGTGCATGGGTGTGAGGACAAGTACTTGACCCGTCTGTATATCTACGATGACGGATCAAAGAAAGACCTCACGATCACCAATCCCTACGACCACCCGGTCCGCCTTCACTGGCAGCGTACTGGCGACAAACTCACCCTTTGGGTTGAGTCGGTCGGTCAGGGTGCGTTTGCCCGGTGGACAGAAGGCATAAAAGCCAAGTACGATCAGGCGCAAGCCGCGTACAAGATGGCTGCCTTTTTAGCCGAGGTAGATTGGAGTCGAATTTGGGCAATCACGCTGGCTATGGCCGGTTTCGTAGGGATCGTATTGTTGTGGACTAAAGTCTTCGGACTCAAATTCCGCACACTGGTCCTGTTTGCGGGGATAGCCGCGCTGTTATATGCGTGGGCAACACCCAAAAACGAAACCTGGCTAGAAACTCCTATCCCTGGGGCGGAAGTAGTGGATCACTACGGTGACCCACGACTCAATCCCGAGGGGTCGACAGAAGTAGGCTATCAAGTATCGGTGGACACATCGGTATATGCTGTTGCTTCATGTCGGGAGTTTACCCCCAGCAATTCTTTGTTTAAGGATTCTCACACCGTATGGTGTGAGGTCGGTAATGGTCTGTACCTACGGTACTCTGGCCTAGCCGAAATCACCGCCAAACCTGGTGAGTGGTTGTCCAAAAATGAAGAGCTGGGCATCGCTTCGCCAGATCAAATGATCCGGCTTGGTGTAGCCAGCATCCACCCTGATGAATTCAAGACTCAGGACCAGCGCGGTAAAGGCTGGATCGACCCCGAAGAATATCTCGGTGTCGAAACCATGAGTGGGAAACGTCAGGAGGAGCAATTATGGATCACCGTCGGGTGGTCATTAATTGCTATAGCTCTCTGGCTAAAGATTTGGCCAGGGACAAAATTGTACAAGACAGCCAAAAGATTAGGGCAATCAATGCCCTATCCGTGGAATACTTGGACGATTTATTTTACGGAAATAATGGCGTTAGTTTTCGGACTAGCCCTCGTTATTGGTATTTTGGCTGATAGCCCATATCTCAAGTCTCTAGGCGGTGTGCCTTCTGGGTTCATTGCTATCTACTTGGTGGGGTTGTGGCGATATCGCCGGTGCGCAATGCGTACTGGTAAAATGCCCCTACCACACCTAGCTTGGGTAATGGGTTACTTACTTAGTTTTACCTTCCTTTCGATTTGGGTGGGTGGAGTGATTATTGGGGGCATTGCCAACCCCAGAATCACATATGCACGGAACAGTGATTTTTCACTGTCCGACTTGCCCAAAGTGGTTTTACCACCCTTGCCCGAGGGTGATAGACCAGAAAGAGGAGACTTCGCGACATTTGATGTCGACGAAGATTTAAATCCAAGTCGTATTACCTACGCGGGTCCGTATGGACCACTCGTGGATGGCGGTTGGGCAACACTGGGCCAAATTGGCGCTGATGTTGACGCAGCGATTGAATACGCGGAAGCGTATGCTGCTGAGATTGATGGTGTCAATGGAAGTCCGGGAGTTTACCCCGTTGTGAACGTCGTTTTGAGATACACGCCCACCTCTCGCATGAATACCCTCATTGAGGGATGTAGAGGTAGATGCATAGTCATGATTGACTTGGATCCCAATCCAAGCTCGGTGATGACTGGTATTGAGGCGTGGGCAGGGGAAGGTCCACATGTTTGGTTTGATGTGGACTTGGAGCATAGGAAAGCAACCACTTCCGCTAAAGAATTTAATGAGTATGCGGAAGCATACTTTGAAATTCGGCGGCAGAAAGGGTTCTTTGCTCCCGGAGTGTTGGCCTTCTACGATTTTCGTAGTAGTCCATGGTTAACTCCACCATCAGAGGTGCAATGGACATATCCAGAAGGGATTGTCTTGCCCATCTATGATGGTCATTGTTCTGGAGCCCCCTGCCAAAGTGTGAAGTGGAGCATGACCACTTCAACCTTGAGTAGCTACATTGACGCTGGTGCGCCAGCGATTGGTGTAATGGAGTTTCTCAAGAGATGGGGTTGTGGGTCTCAGTATGGTGATTGTGGTTTCACAATCAAGGAATATTATGAGGCCTTTAAACCCCTACTATTCATGTCTCAATAAGGAGCGGTGCATAGCGCCCGCACGTACCGCTCCTTTCAGTGGATAAAAAAGAAGAGTCAACTCTTCAAAATACTATGTGGATCATAGAGAAAGATGGTAACTACAAATGCTGTAGTTAATACCGTTTCTTTTTTGATTCATATAGTGTGTGCTTTTTCGTCTTCCGCACAGCGGAACTGATGAGGAGAGTCCTAGATTTTAGGATCCCGAAACGAAAAAATCAGAAAATGTTTGTTTAGTCGTGATCCATGGTATTTATAGTGAAACCCAAAAACAGCTCAACCATACTCTTAATAATAAATCTCCACATATCGCTTGAAGGAATCTGAAAAGTTTTCAGTTTCTCCTAAGTATCCTTGATGCTGTATACTTCCACCCTATGTCAAACAGACGTGAGCTATCCACATACATCAGAGAACTACACCACCCAGACTCTATTACAATAGAAGGTAATTATGTAATTCCTTGGGAAAATGCAACGCAAGAGCAAAGAAATCAATATTACTATGATTTTCAGGGGGGGGTGAGATCTATAAAAGGTCCAGACACTGGTCATGGCAAAGGTATGAGAAACAAAAATCGTCCTGGGCGTTGCAAGCATTAATAAAAATTGCTTCTAGTGACAACATGTGACTGAGCATGAGGATAACGGTTTAAAAAAGCCTGGCTGATGTTGCCTTTTTGTTGTTTAATTTCACAAGCTATCAGAGTATCTGTTTTACTTAAAACTAGATCAACTTCAGAGCCTGATTTAGTTCGCCAATAATGAAGTTGATAAGGCTTGTTTTGATATGAATTAATTTTTTTAACCTCAGTAATAATAAAATTTTCAAACATAGCTCCACTATCAGCACGCAAAGAGTAATCTTCAAAATTATTAATCAATGCATTGCGCAGGCCTAGGTCCCAAAAATAAATTTTGGGAGATTTAACTATTTCACCTCTTTTATTATTAGAATATGGGTAAAGTCTGTAAGTAATAAAACTTTCTTCAAATATATCTAAATAACGCTGCACTGTACGCTGATCTATTCTAAGCTTATTAGCTAGCTCTGAATAATTGACTAGATTGCCAATTTGGTAAGCCAATAATTTGAGAAGTTGTTTAGCTTTAGTTTTATTATCAATCAAATTTAATTCTAATAAATCTTTAAAAACTACTGAATCTGATAAATTATATAAATACTGCCTATCTTGAGGAAGTTGCAGTGTTTCTGGGTATAGACCATAGAGAAGATGGCTATTACTAATTTCACTAGCTTTAAATAGTCTTTTTTGAGGTGTAACGCCTTGGACAATGTTGTCTAAAATATTGTAATTAAGCTGAGCTTCAATTTTAGTTTGAGTTAGATATTCACTAAAAGTTAGTGGGTAAAGATGGTAATCAATTTTACGACCAGCCATGCTTTCTGAAGTTTTATTTTTAATATGAAATGAAGATGATCCAGTAACAATGAGCTGAATACCGGGAAGCTGATCATAAATTATTTTAACAGCTCTGCCAGGGTTTGATAAAAGGTGAAGCTCGTCGAGTATGATTTGTTGATATTTGCCCAATACTTGTCTGTATGTGTTTATATCATAGCTTTCAAAAATATTTTTAGTGCTTTGGTTATCCAAAAGCAAATAATGGGCTTGTGGGAAAATACGTTTTAAAAGAGTAGTTTTCCCCACTTGCCTAGCTCCAAGCAAAATCAAAGCTTGTTTGTAAGTATTAAAATGAGTTTGGAGCTGGTAATCTAAATGTCTAATGTGCATATGGTATAGACTATTATTACATTAGGATGTATGAAAAGTCAAGAGTTAGGTGGGGAGTTAGGTGGGGATAGTATAAGGGGCAAAATGGAGGCGTTTTGGGTTTTCCTGTGTGGGAGAGTAAAAAATATTTTTAACAAAATGGTCCAAGTTGATTTTGATGTAAATGCATCAATTTTGATGAAATCTCATCA
>JAHJBU010000010.1 GCA_018813375.1 Patescibacteria group bacterium | reverse complement strand
CAAATCTTCATTTCACTTTTGATGCAAATGCATCAATTTTGATGAGATTTCATCAAACTGAATTGTTCTTAATTTGGATATAAATACTATCCAGGCTAAAACATTAGAAACACTAAATAAAAAAATAATTAAACTCCTAGTGAGACCGTTGAGCGAGCGACAATCCATTGATCTGAAACTACAAATAAAACTTAAGATAGTGAGCTCCCGAGGTGGAGAAGGCGCCACCGTGTCGAAACTAGAGATTAATTATCTTTTTTTAAGTTAGTTTTCAAGCACATTTTAACAGCGCATTTGGCATTGTCAAAAATGGTATCAAAACCGCACCATTCGTAACAACACCAACTAATATGAAATTAAAAAATTATTCCCAGTTTTCATGGTTTTTAGTTTCTATTTTATCAGCCTCTTGACTTCTATTAAGGGAGGGGTGATGATTTCACCCGTGAGTTTATTTTAAAAAAACATAACGAAAAATATAACACTTACTGATTAATTTCCAGCCACTCTTGGAGAAACTCTGCCGCCGCATAATGGTCAATTGGTTTCTGACGTTTTTTAAGCTTCATGTGCGAATGAGCTAATTTTTGGTGAACATTTTTAGAGCTGAGAGTTTCATCTGTAAACTCAATGGGAAGCTTGGTTTTTTTACCCAACTCTTGCGCAAATTCTTTAGTCTTTTCTGCCATCTTGTTTTCAGACAAACCCACTAAAATTAAATCTATTTCTTTTTGCTCAAGAATTTGTTTAATTTTTTCAAAAACTGATTCATCGTTAATCAAAATTGCCAATGGTTCGACTAATCCGGCCTTATTAACAGCTAGCCCGATCCGTTTTGTCCCGTAATCAATTGCTAAAACATTTTTCATTTTAGTTAGTGACTAGTTCCGCTGTGATCACCCCTCTCCTTAGATATGTACCCTCTGGCACACATGTTACTAGCTTTAAACGACGATTGTCATATTGTTGTGCCAAAATATATGTATCTTCAGGCTTGACCTCAGTTTTATCTCTAACCACATATCTATACTGCGCATCAGCATGAGTTAAAAAAATCTCATCTCCTGACTCTAAAGTCATAATATAACTAAAAATAGAGTTATAACGACGAGAATTTTTTTCACTTGGATTATAAAACTGTCTTAAAACAGAGTGACCAAAAATCACTGGAGTACCACGCTCTCCAGGAAGAGCTGTGCCTGGATATGCAATTAGGCTCTGTTCTAAATTTGTCCCACCAATTTTGACATAAGCATTCTTAATTTCAAGCTCTGGAATATCCAGAGTGTACATGGTTTTATTCTGAATCTCTTTAAGAATTTGGCTGCGATCATCTTCAAACCAATTAGAGAGATTGGTGTAATCTAATTGTGTATCTAAAATAACCGGCCCAGAGCTACCTGAGGAATTAGAGCCAAGCACAGCTGAATTTGACTCTGTTTTTACAATAACTAAAGGAGTAATGTCTAGAACTTCCTCACGAGGAATTGGAGTAATAAGTTTATTTTGACTTAATTTGGGCAAAGTTGAAGTGTAATACGTAGCAATTGGTATTAGGGCATTACCTAATAAAAATAAGCCTACTCCAATAAATATAACTGGCAAAATTAATGCTCCCCAGCGCACCACCCTTGGCAAACGACTTCTAATTTTACCAACTCTTGCCCCCTCTTCTTTTGTTTCTATTTTTTTACTCACCTGAAGTTTGTCAATTTTTTTTGAAATTTTTTTTTCAAGCTTTTCTAAAGACAAATTTTTCGCAATAGCCCTGCGATACAAACCCACGAGTTGTCTTGACGAAATTTGTGCTGATGATCTCACTGTATTTCTATCTTAGCAGGATCTTTGGGCATACGGGGGTAGAATCTGATTGCAAATTCTGGAATAAACCTCACCTCAACTGAGTTAACAGCATCATTGGCTACCAAGACTTGTTTGGCCTCATTAATTTTTTTACCTAAAATAACTTGTTTTAAATCATCTAAATTTAAATCTGGTTTTGCTTGGGCTGTGATATTAACCACTAAAGTGACAGCCCCTGATTTAGTTGCCTCTTGATCTGGAGCAGATAAAATTTGTGGCTCACTATTAGCTAAGGTATATCCCTGAGGAATTTTAGCTTCCAATACCTTTTGAGCCAAGGGTATTAAATCTTTGGTTTCATAAGACAGGGCTTGAGCAGTTAGTTCTAAATCTAAAGTTACCGAGCCAACTTCATCTCCAATTTCAGCAGTGAACAATTTTTTATCAACTTGAGCCATATTGGTCTCAACCAAATAACAACCATTATCCATCTCTGCTTGCATTACCTTATTTGCCTTAGTAATTAGTTTTTGAGTAAGTTCTTCTAAAAGCTCTTCTTTATCTCCTAGTGATACGACTCTAATTTCACGGCTTGAGCCACCGGTGAAAGCTTCTATCGTAGTAGCAGAGTATGTACCAGGATCAAAACTTGCTATTTGCAGTTCAGTTTCTTTGCTTAAATTATAATCTGAGCCGATATTGAGGGCAGTTACATTTGCTTCTGTTTTTCCATATTCTTTACTTTCGCCACCACTAATTTCTTTAACACTAGCTGAAGCAACCTTAACTTCTTCATCTAAAGTAAATGCTAGATCTCCTTTTGTTAATTTTGTGCCCTTCTCAAAAATTTTCTCACCATCAGTTGTGTTATAAATTATCACCTTTCCGGTTGCTTTATCACCAACTAGCTTTGTGCCAGTGGCTTCTTTGGTCTGACTACCAGAAGTCTGGTTTTTTATAGTAGTGGCAGCTAAAATTAATTTTTCAGTATCTGAGCTTGCTATATCAGGATCTAGGATTACAGTAGTTTCATTAGAAATAGTTTGAGTATCTAAGCTCATAATTACTTGAGCTTGAATATTTGTGCTAAGCCAAATCCAGCCAATTACTCCCAGAGCTAAAAAACCAGATATAAAACCAGCAATGGCAAAAAACTTATGATAACTAAACCAACTAAAAATTTTCATTTTAATCCTCGATTGTAGCTTATTTGATTTATTTTTGTGAGACCTATCTGGTAAAAACAGCTCTGGCTTTTTAGTTATTAATGGATCTTGTGGTATTTTTGGTTCTTTTTTGATTTTCGGCTTAGGTTTACTATCTTTTACCTCAGCTAATACCCCAGCTACTGAAATTCCGCCCTGTTTAACTACTGCCTCTAGAGCTAAATCGGAATCTAATATCTCCACTGTTGGTGGATGAACAAATGGATGCGAATTTACCCAATCATGCTCCAATAATAGCTGCTGTTGTTCTTTAAGCTCTGCCTGATTTAATTCTAATGAATTGAGCAACATTTTAGACGGAAGTTTGATCTCCTCCTCTAGATGAGCAATTAACCTAGCCAATGCCTCTGTCATATCAGCAATGGTTTGATCAGATCGACCGACAAATTTAGTGCTAATTAGTTTTCCCTGATCAATCAAACTCAAATATAATTCTTGCTGACTAAATTCAACTAAAAGCGTAGTAAGACGAGGGTTATTAACTGCTAACTGACGAGCCAATGCCTCAGAAATAATCACAAAACCAACTGCATTTAAATCTAACTCTTTAGTAATGCTTTTTAAAAGTGGCTTTTTAGCAGTTACCACCCCTTGGTTTTCAACCCAAGTTGGCGCAAGACCAAACACCACTTCATTAACATTTTCTGACTGCTTACCTAGTTCTTGCAGGATTTTATCTGACTCCACTATCGCCTGGTCTTGACCCTGATATGTTCTTTTAGTTGATTTTTTGATAATACTGATACCATCTTGATTCACCTGCCAGAGAGCAGCCTGGACAGAAGAATTTGAAAGTAAAATTGCTAAATAAAACTTATCGACTAATTTTTGAGATTTAAAAACTTTTGGCAGACCCATACGTCTATACTATACCTCAGTTGGAGTATAAAAAGTACTATTTTTACTCTATTTTTGTTCAAATCTTATATAAGCTCGACGAATTCCGGCACCACATGACTGTTCTTTAAAAAATACAACTCTGTCTATTTCGCCAGTTTTATCTACGTGAGGACCACCGCAAAACTCTTTAGAAATCCAGTCATTTTCCAAGTCCTGACCAATAGTATAAATAGTGACTTGATCGGGGTATTTTTCTATAAAAAAAGCAATTGCTCCAGCATCTAAAGCTTCTTGCTTGTCCATGGTTTTTTTAGCAACTGACAGGTCAGATTCAATCCAGTTATTGATTTGTGTTTCTACTTGATTAATTTCCTCTTTAGTCAAAGCCTGAGGATGAGAAAAATCAAATCGCAAACGCTCACCAGTGATGTTGGAGCCTTTTTGCTGTACATGCTGGCCTAAAATTTGACGAAGTGCGCTGTGGAGTAAATGAGTGGCGGTGTGATATTTGGTGGTAATTTCAGAATTTTCACCAAGACCTCCTTTAAACATTCCCGTTGAAGATGATCTAGATAGCTCACGGTGTTTATCCATGGCCTCTTCACATTCTTTCATTGTTTGTTCATCAAAAGCCAAGCCCCAGTCAGTCATAATTTCTTGAGAAATTTCTGGGCTTAAACCATAAGTTTCATAAATTCTAAAAACTTCTCCCCCATCTACCCTAATAATATTATTCTCTAGCTTCATACCTAGGGGTAAATTATCTGGGTCAATTCCACCAATTGCTTTACCGAATATCTTTTTAAGAGCTTTTATTCCACCCTTGATTGTCTTTCTAAACTTATCAACTTCTGCTGTTATTATCTTGTAAATTTCTGGACTTTTCTCATTGAGATATTCATATGTCTGTAAATAATGTGTGATCAGTAGAGGTGAAATATTTGACAACCATTCGTCCTGTGCAATCCCTAGTTTTCGAGATTGGACCATTGCTCTTCTGATTAAGCGACGTAATACATAGCCCGCTCCTTTGTTTGATGGTCTGACACCATCTCCTACCAAAAAGATCGAGGCTCTAAGATGGTCAACTATAATTCTATAGGGCTTAGGGTTATTCTCATAACTATCACCTGCTTTCCTTAGTACTTCTAAAGTTTTAATCGCTTCTGCAAATAATTCTGTCTTAAATATATCGGGATCGTTGTTCATGATTGCCAAAATCCGCTCAAAACCACCGCCAAAATCAATATTTTTATTTTCTAGCTCTTCAAAACCATGTTTTGTTTTAACATAAGTCATAAACACACTGTTTCCGATCTCAAGATAACGCCCACATTCACAGTTGAGATGGCATTTTTGGTCAGCAAACTGCGAATTTTCATGATCTTTAAGTTCTACTCCAAAATCATAAAAAATTTCACTGTCAGGACCACCTGGCTCTCCGTCTGGCATATTAGTGGGCTCACCTACGCGCGACCACCAGTTCTCATTGCCATAATAAAAAACTCTCTTATCAGTGATGTTTTTTTTAGCAAAAAGTTTTTTCCAAATTTCTGCTGCCTCTTCATCACGCGGAATATCCAAATCTTGATTACCTTCATAAACAGTTACGTAAAGTTTTTTAGGATCTAAGCCACACACATCAGTAAAAAATTCAAAAATCCAAGCCAATTGTTCTTGTTTAAAATAATCTCCAAAAGACCAATTTCCTAACATTTCAAAAAAAGTGGTATGACGATTATCTCCTACTTCTTCTATATCTTGAGAGCGGAAACATTTTTGTGAATTAACTACCCGCGAACCTTTGGGATGCGGTTGGCCTAAAAAATATGGCAAAAGTGGTTGCATGCCTGAACCAGTAAAAAGAGTAGTAGGATCATTTTCTGAAACTAGAGAGGCTGAAGGTAAAATCGCGTGATTTTTATTAGCAAAAAAATCTAGGTATGCTTGACGAAGGTCACCTGGAGTCATAGACACAAATTATACACCTTTGAACTGCTTTTGTTTTGTGTGGCGGATATAGATTCGCTTTTTACGCAAAGCACTATCTTTTTTTTGCTCACCAGGCTTAATATCTAGCTTCTTTAGCAACTCATCTTTAGCTAATTGCATAAAATCACCTAAATTCTTGCACTCATATTTTTTATCTAACACACCTTGATCAACTAAATATTGGTGAGCTTGCTCCCACTCATTGGCCAATTTTTTTCTAGTCTTTTCACCCTGCTTAGTCCCAAATAAATAATAACCTACCACCCCAGAAAAAAGACCTAGGGTAAAACCTGTAGTAAAAAAGTGCTGATTATTTTTTTCCATCTTTTTTAGGCTCTTTGTCTTTGTTCAACCAACCCACAAAAGCTTCAAATACCTTCATACCTGTGCCCAAACCAGAGGCAATGCCAGAGATTTTCTGTAAAGGAGCAACAATTGCTGAAATCTTTTCATCAGCAGTTTCTAAAGCTTCATTGACTTTTTTAAGAGTCTTTTTGAGCTCTAGTAATACCAACACCATCTGCACACCGACTACGCTAAGCACGATTGTTAAAACTACTAAAGCAACGACAAAAATTATAGGAACTAATTCCATAACTATCCTTTCTTAAAAACTATTAATTTTAATATAGCAAATCTAGATCAAAACTTCACCCTTACTGTGAGCTGCACCAAAGTACTTTTACCACGACGATCTTGAGATTCTATTGAAATGGTATTTACTCCCTCACGAGGTAAATAAACCTCTGTTTTAAATAAACCGTTAGATTGCAAAGCTACGGGCTGAGAGTTAACAGTTACAATTGCATCTGCATCTGTCTGACCACTAACATTTACTCTAGATGCCACCAATGAATCCTTGGCGGGTGCACTAATAGTTAATTTTGGGGGCGAAGCTAATTGATACCATTGAAAACCCACGTAGCTAATCAATGTTAAAAAAATCATAGCTAAACCTAAAACAATAAAAGATGCTGAATTCCAAAATTGGCGTTTTTTTAGCACTGGTTTAATAAACTCGCGTGGAACTAATTTTCCCTTAGCACTCTCTTTAAAATCTCTACGCAAAACTGCAATTAAAGATTTATGATCAAAACCAAATATACTGGCATAAGTTTTTATATAACCTTTAACAAAGGTAGCTGCTGGTAATAATTCAAACTGGTTGTTTTCCAAAGCTCTCAAATACTTTATTTTAATACGAGTTTTTTGAGCTAGTTTTTCAATTGATAAACGATGCAGTTGTCGCTCTTCTCTAAGAATCTCGCCAATAGTTTTGGTTTTCATAAATTAAGAAAATTAAGATGCCAAAGTCTGACGTACTAATTCTGAAACTTTACTACCATCAGCTTTACCCTGAACTTTTCCCATCACTTGACCAATAACTGGTCCGATCTGAGGATTTTTTATACTTTTTAAAACCTCATTAATAACTACTTGAATTTCCTCATCAGACATCTGTTCTGGCAAATATTCTTCTAAAATTTTCAATTTGGCTTTTTCTTCTAAAACCAAATCGTCTCGACCAGCTTTTTTATATTCTTCTATAGATTCTTTAACTTGCTTGGCTTGTTTTGTCACAATTTTTTCTATGCCAGCATCATCCTGTTGCCCATGATCAATTTCATAATTCTTAATTCCTGATCTAAGATAGCGAATCACAGATAGCTTAATTTTATTTCTATCCCTCATAGCTTGCTTCATCTCATCGATTAATTGTTGACTAAGAGACATATTTCCTTTCACCTAAATATTAGCGCAGTCATTCTCGATTGTAACATGGGCAGTGGTATACTGAAGATTGAGTAAAAAATAAAAAGTTGGTGGTGGTGCTAGTGGCAGTTAGTAGCTTATGACAAGACAACTTTCTCCCTACGAAAAAACTCATCTACAGAGATTTGGTAAAGGCAATATTAATATCGCTAATTATGACGAAATGCCAGTAGAGCACATCACTGGTAAAGTAGAATTTGGTGGACAAGTATTTGAAGTTAATGAAAATATTTTAATTCCTAGAGTTGAATCTGAAGAGTTAATCAATTTAGCTTTAGAAAAAATTAATGGGGCTAAAAAAGAAAAAATAGTTATTGCCGATATCGGTTGTGGGAGTGGCGCAATAGGAATCAGCTTATGGCTTGAACTTCAAAAGATTAAAGTTAATGCAGAGCTGTATTTAAGTGACATTTCAGTAACAGCTTTGACAGTAACACAAAAAAATGTGAATACTTTAATTGGGAAAAGTAACCAGGTGCATATTTTAAAATCTGACTTACTAAAAAACTATCCTGAGGATATTAAATTTGATCTGATTATGGCAAATTTGCCATATATTCCAACTGAGAGAATTCAGGTTTTGGACGAGTCAGTGAAAAAATATGAACCTCATTTGGCTCTTGATGGTGGGAGTGATGGGCTGAAGTATATTAAAAAATTAATTATTCAAGCTAAAAATAGATTAAATCCTGGTGGAGTAATTTTGCTAGAGGTAGATTACACTCATGATGAAGAATTTTTAAGGCAAAACTTGCTACTTAAAGGTTTACAATTAAGAGTTGCTAGAGACCAATTTCAACGCACGCGGTTTGTGGTAATAAAAAAATAAATTAAAAGCTTATTTTTTTCGCTTCAAGCTCATCTCCAAAAACTCTACCAACATTTCTTTTAACTCCATCAATGTTGAAAGTTTCTTAATCTGCTGCTGAGTTTTAGTTTCTAACTTTTTTATATCCTCATTTACTAGCTCTCTAATTTGATGATTTTTCATCAATCCAAGCATTTCTTCTGCACAGCCTTCATCTAAACTCTGATTCCCAAAAGCATCTAAAACTTTTTCTTTCTCATCCTCATCTACTTTTTGCAACAAATAATAATAGTACAGCGTCTTTTTACCCTCACGAATATCTGCGCCAATTGGTTTGCCAGTTTTTTTCATATCTCCAAAAAGCCCAAGCTCATCATCTTTAATTTGAAAAATTAATCCTAAAGTTTTCCCCAATTCATTTAATTGAAGTATTATTTTTTGACTCTGATTTGCCAAAACTGCCCCAGCCATCAGTGGCAAGCAAACTGAATAACTACTAGTTTTATCTAGATACATTTGCACAATATCTTCTTGAGTTGCATCTTCACCTCTCATCAATGCTAACTCCACATCATGCATTTCACCAAAAGTCGTAATACTAAATTGTCGAGCAAACAATTTTGATAAATTGTCAGACAATAATTCAAAAGCTAAAAAGAAAACCAAATCTCCAACACAGATTGCCAAACTAGCTCCAACGTGGTCTGGCTGTTGGTATTTTTTATTTTGTGCTCTCTTAGCATATTGGTGATGAAAAGTAATTTGGCCACGACGCAACTCATCTTGATCGATAATGTCATCGTGAATTAAAAAGGCAGTACCAGCCAACTCCAATGAAACAGCTGCTTTTAAAACTGCTGGTGAAAAATTTTGACCAGATAATTTTTCATAAGTATTAATTAGCAAACTCCCGCGCAACATTTTACCGCTAGTAACCAAAGGCATTAATCGCTCAAAAACATCTTCGGGGAAATAAGAATTATTTAATTCTTGTTGCTTACTTGCAAAAAAATCAGACAAAAATTGGCTAATCTCTGTTTTGTAAGAAATAAAACTTTGCATAAGTTGTATTTTACATAAGGTTGCTTAGTTGAACAACTTATTTAATGATAAATAGTTATGAATGATAAATTTATTTTGCATCAAAAAACTTACGACTACATTCTTTATCTTTATCCTTTAATTAATCGTTTGCCCAAAAATCATCGTCTTATTCTTGGTAGAAAACTAGAAGAATTGGCTTTCGTTGCGCCAGCGATCTTACTACTTTGTACGTATCCGCAAAGTAGACGCCAGAACGAGTGGCATGTGTTTACGGACATATGCTCAGGGTTTTAGGATCACAGCTTTCTTTTCCACCCTGCTATCAGCGGGGAAACATAATGCCTCTATTTCTATCATTCTCGATAAGCGGATGGTAAAGTAAATAGGTGAATAAAAACATCAGCTAGATAATCGTTATAAGCGAAAAATATGTGCTTACAGTTTCAATCTTGAAGAAAATTTACTTTGTTTACGCTGGGAACTTTGCCACGAGACATACCTCCCTCGTCCGTATACATATTTCATGCTTCATGATCCCAAAACCCGTGCCATTGCAGCCCCAAACTTTCGTGATCGCATTGTCCAACACTCACTGGTCAATCTAATACAACCTTTGTTTGAAAAACAGTTTATCTTTGACTCCTATGCTTGCCGTACTAACAAAGGCACTCATCTGGCCACTAAAAGATTAAAACATTTCTTAATGGCATCGCGTTCATTTTATGGCAAAAACACTTCAATTTATGTTCTCCAATGTGATATCCGCAAATACTTCCAGAGTGTTTCCTGGAAAATTCTGCTCAAGATTATTAAAAAAACTGTTACTTGTCCAAAAACTTTCAGACTCATAAAAATAATTGTTACTACCCACCACCAAACATTATTAACAAAGCCTATTACTTCGCAATTGTCGTTATTTGAGCCAACCATAAATTCAGAACAAACCAGTATCTCTGCAAAAAACAAAACAGGGTTACCAATCGGTAATTTAACCAGTCAACTTTTTGCCAATATTTATTTAAACGAGTTAGACCATTTTGTTAAAGACCGTCTGAGAGTTCGTTGGTATGGTCGATATATGGATGATTTCTATATTATCCACCCCGACGTAGCTTACTTAAAACAAATGCGGGATCAGATTAATTCTTTTTTACAAACTGAGTTACGACTCTCACTCCACCCCAAAAAATTATCAATCAAAAATGTAACTGCAGGGGTGCCCTTTGTAGGGTATCGGACTTTCTATGATCATGTTCTTATTAGAAGCAACACCCTACTTAGGATTGAGCGTAATTACAGAAGCAAATTGAAGCAAGTTAAAAAGGGAACATTGTCTAGCCAAAAACTGGCGGAAACCAAAGCTTCAATCATTGGCCACTTCAAGCACGCTAATAGCTATGGATTAAAGCAAAGAATGTTTGCAACAAAATCATAATTTACTAACAATACCTCAAACAAGTTGTACTTAACTGGTAAATATACTAATATTAAGTTATAAAAATAACGGTTAAAACCGTTGGCTTTGGCGTATTTATGACAAACAAAAAATCACAAAAAATCATCGTTAAGGGGATAGAAATTGTTACTTTTACGAAAAATAATTCTGACTATATTTCTCTGACAGATTTGGCAAAGTACAAAGACGCTTCTGAGACTGATGATGTCATTAAAAATTGGACGAGAAACAAGAGTACGATTGAGTTTTTGGGATTATGGGAACAGTTAAATAACCCAAATTTTAAACCCGTCGAATTCGATGGGTTTAAAAATCAAGCCGGAAGCAACAGCTTTGTCTTGTCACCAAGTAAGTGGATTAAAAAAACTAATGCAATCGGCTTAGTTACGCGCCCTGGTAGAGGTGGTGGAACGTATGCCCATCGGGATATTGCATTTGAATTTGCCACTTGGCTATCGCCAAAATTTAAACTGTATTTAATTAAAGAATTCCAAAGACTTAAGGAACAAGAGAGTCAACGGTTGGCGTTGGGCTGGGATGTAAAAAGGACCTTGACTAAAATTAACTACAGAATCCACACGGATGCGATTAAAAAACATTTAATTCCCAAAAGTATCTCTAAAAAACAAACTAATATAGT
>JAHJBU010000098.1 GCA_018813375.1 Patescibacteria group bacterium | reverse complement strand
TTGATTATCTTTATCGATATCAGCGAGTAGAGATAAAAATTGATCAAATTTATCGTTTTCTTGATGAACTAGCAGACAAACATCAGGAGCAAATTGAAACTATAATTTTCAACCACACCAAGCAACTCCTGGGAGGTAAAATTCAAGTAGTTTTCTATGACATGACCACTCTTTACTTTGAGACAGAGAGTGAGGATGACCTACGAAAAACTGGTTTTAGTAAAGATGGAAAGTTCCATCACCCACAGATTATGTTGGGTTTACTTACCACAACAACAGGTTACCCCCTTGGTTATGAGTTGTTCCCTGGTAACACCTTTGAAGGTAAAACATTAATTCCAGCTATCCGAAGATTAGAAGAGAAGTTTGGACTAGACAAGCCCGTGGTAGTAGCTGATGCAGGACTATTTAGTCAAAAAAACCTTCAAGCATTAAGTGACGGGGGTTATGAATATATTTTAGGAGCTAGAATCAAGAACGAATCAAGCAATGTTAAACAACAGATCTTAGATTTAAAGCTCAGTCTACAAAAACCAGTAGGCGTGATCTCTAAGAATCCAGGAGATAAACAGGGACAAAAACATCAAGATGTAAGACTGATAGTTGGTTACTCCAAGAGTCGGGCTACCAAAGACCAATTCAATCGCAAAAAAGGCTTGAGGAGACTAGAAAAAAGAGTTAAAACAGGCAAATTAACTAAAACACACCTTAGCAGCCGTGGTTACAACAAATATCTTCAACTTCAAGGTAAAGCAGAAGTACAAATTAATTATCAAAAATTTAACGATGATGGAGTGTGGGATGGTCTTAAAGGTTACATTACTAACACTAGACTAAAACCAGAAACCATCATTACTCACTATTCCAGTCTTTGGTTAATTGAAAAAGCCTTTAGAATTTCAAAAACAGATCTTAGAATCAGACCTATTTACCACTCCAAAAGAAACAGAATTGAGGCTCACCTGAGTATTGTTTTTGCAGCTTACGCTGTCTACAAAGAACTAGAGAGATTACTTAAAAAACATCAAATACCATTGAGTGTTAAAAAAGCCGCCAAGCTAACTCACAATATGTACGCCTTATTTTACATAGATCCAGAAACCAAAATACAAAAACAAATTATTTTACAGATGGATCAGAAACAAAAATTACTTTACCAACTTATCCACACTACCCAGTCCTAGGGTGTCCCGTTGCGGAAGTCAGGAAATAGGTGAAAAAATTATTGAATTAGGAAACCTAGCTCTGGCGGGTATAGTTTTTGTGCAATTAATACCACAGGGGAAAATCTCTATTATTCATCTCTTGCTAGGGATTCTCCTTTGTGCTATTTTTTATGTAATAGGATATCTAGCAATCAAAGGATCTTAAATGGATACACTCACTCTTACTTTCTTAATTCTTATTGGAATTGGACTTGCTGGAATTGTATACATGCTCTGGAAAGACCGAAAAAGGAAATAATATGGATTCATCGGGTTAAATCTAAAAAGAAAAATAAAAAATAAGCTGTATTTATTCTGTAGAACTCAAGTAGGAGAAGAGCTAGATAATTGGGCTAGGACTGATCTCTGCGCTTGGAGGAGGAGTTGGTGATGGGCTTGGAGACGGACTAGGTGTCGGAGATGGGATTGGAGACGGAGTTGGCTCCGGTTTTTTCCAATCCTCTCCACCAGTTCCAATTTTAGCCTTGCTGGTTTCTTTTGATTTATCCTCTCGCGAATAAGCTTTTGCCCAAACTTCATGACGACCTTTTAAAATTTTTATTTTACCTTTATATTCACGATCATTAATGGTTTCTCTAACTTCACCATCAACAATAATTTCAATCTTCTCAATGCCCTCACCGCTCTCCGCCCTCACCTCAATTTCAATATCTTCAGTGTCATATTTCTTTTCATGTTTAGGTTTTTTCATTTCTACAAAGACATCACTCGACTCACCGCATGATTCTGTGGGTGGCTTATATCGCGAATCACTTTGGGCCTCTATCCAAGCATTAACTGCCTCCTGCCAACGATTTTTGCCATCCTGACTAACTGGATCATCTAGTTGAATCACTATGTATTCTCTCTCATCATAATCTCCAGCTGCAATTCGTGCGTCGTTGGCTAATTTATCTTCTCCGCGACACAACTTAAGTTTGGTGTGGATTGGGTCTGGCAATGAAGGTAGTGTCCCAGTCAAAACATATTCGGTTTTTTCTGGAAAACCAACGTGAGGGGGATATCCTGAAATACTATCCACTTGTACTTGCTCCACGCCCCCAGGAACTATCCATTCTGGAGCTCCATAGCCTTGATCAAGAGCAGCAAAAATAATTCGTCGCCAAATTGGCGAAGCTCCAGTTACACCAGAAGCAACTTGTTTCATCGGCGAATTATTATTATTTCCCACCCAAGTACCCACCATAATTTCCTGACTCCAGCCAATCGTCCAGTTGTCACGTTGATCATTGGTCGTACCAGTTTTTACTGCAATCGGCCGCCCAGTATTTAAAAGTGAATTAACTCCAAAAGCTAATAAACGAGCATTATTATCAGACAAAATATGATTAATTAAAAATGCTTGTGCAACAGTAATAACTTGCAAACCACTAACTTGTTTATTTTCAAATAAAACATTTCCATCAATATCTTCAACCTTGAGAATAGAGATTGGCTGAACTTTACTACCACCATTAGCAAAAGCACTATAAGCTGTAACTGTATCTAATAAATGGACCTCACCACCACCCAAAGTAACCGCCAGACCAAACCTCTTTAAATTTTCTTCAGAAGGCTCCAAAGTATTAAAGCCTAGCTCATAAGCGAGCTGTAAAAAGTTTTCCACACCCACCAAAGCCACTGATTTAACTGCGGGCACATTAATTAACTCCCCAGAGCATTACGCAAACTAATTGGACCATGAAACTTGCCATCATAATTTTTAGGTTGATAAGGTTTTTCTGTTGGATCAACCCCAGTCATAAATTCGGTTTCCACATCCATCAACATACTGGCTGGTGTAAACCCGCGTTGTAGCATCGCTAAATAAGTCACTGGCTTAATTGATGAACCAGGCTGGCGCAAACCATCAACTGCCACGTTAAACTGACCACCCATAGCAACGTCACCCTCCTCTGTAGCTTCCCGCGCAAAATAATCAGCGCTCCCGACCATACTTAAAATTTCCCCAGTTTTAGGATCCATCACCACGGCTGCGCCATTAGTGATGTTTAGATAAGCAATATCTTCTACTTCTTCTTTAACAATTTTTTCAGCCTCTTCATGTAGCTTTAAATCTAAGGTAGTAGTAACCTGAAGACCGCCACTTTCCACCACGTCTTCACCAAACATTTCTTCTAACTGATCACGGATATAAAACACAAAATGGGGAGCTCTAATATTGCTAACTGTTCGCTCAAACTCCATAGAGTCCAACTCAGTCAAAGCTTCTTGATAAGCAATTTCTGATAAATAACCCTGTTCATTCATTCTCTCTAATACAGATTTGGTCCGACCTCGCCAATAAGGATTTCCATCTTCATCTTCTTTACCAGCAAAGGGTGAATAGATAGAAGGACGCTGTGGCAAACCAGCTAAAAATGCCGACTCAGCCACGGTTAGTTTGCCTACATATTTTGTGAAATACATATCAGCCGCCGCCCCCACACCCCAGGCCGTTCCACCATAAGGCGCTTCGTTTAAATACATCTCTAAAATTTCATCCTTACTAAAACGACGCTCAATCTGAAGTGATAAAATAAGTTCTTTAAATTTACGAATAACGGTCCTCTCATTGCTTAGTAGGGCATTTTTCACCAGCTGTTGGGTGAGGGTAGAACCACCTATTACTCGATGTCTAACAATAGCGTTATATGGAATACGTAAAATAGTTAAGAAATCAAAACCTTGATGTTTATAAAAATCTTTGTCTTCAATGGCAACTGTGGCGTGCTTGAGATGGTCTGGAGCTTCCTCGATCTGAATCGGGGTACGACGCTCAGTGTTATGAAGATCATAGAGAAGCTCGCCGTTGCGATCGTAAATGCGTGTACTAAAGCCTGTTCTACGCACTACTTCACCTGGCTTGGGTAAATCCTTAGCATACCAAGCATAAAGACCAAAAAACCCTAAAACACCAACAACTACTGCGACTAGACCACCAATTGCTCCCAAGCGAATGAGCTTAATTTTGCGTAGCTTCTGTTGAGCGGGTGGAAGACGACGAGATTTGGCTTTGCTGGTAGTTTTTCGCCGCAGAAATCTAAACGGAGCAGTAATTTTTTCCCAAATAGCAGTCAGATTAATTTCCATATCTCGTATAGTAACAGTTTGAGGTACTCTCGCAAGTAGACGCTTGATCTGATTTTGCCAAGTGGAAATAAATTTAGCTGGTTTAGTTTTATGAACTGGATTAGATTGAAAATCCAACCGCGGCTGCGCTTGCTCGTCTTGATCTAATACAGATTTTAGATTTCCATAGTCTTGAACCATACAATCATTGTACTATAATACAAATTACTATGAATGAAACAATCACTGCAAAGAAAGCCTTAGCAATAATGAATGAAAGAGCTTTGACTCCAGAAGAAGCTAAATTAATCGATGAGCAAATAATTGATTATGATCCATGGAATAAAAATACTATTTCTACTATATCTTTAATAGGTCAAGATCGTAGAGGACCTTATTCAACTGGCAAACAACACAAACGCCATCCTGGAGCTGAATAGAACAATCTTCTTAATTTTGTAGCAAATCTAGTTTTTCTTTTTTATCTGGCAAATAATTTTGCGAAGTAGACACCCTCTTTTTAGTTTCTAACTCTAATTTTTTCCTTGCTCCACCCGCGATTTGACCACCTTTTTTAGCTGCAGTTTTATTTTCCTTAAAACCCTGAGCGTTTTTACTCTTAGCAATTTCTGTAGTTGAAGCTTCACCCAACATGGTAAAAATTAACTCCAAATCATCCATGTGATCCCGTAGGTTTTCTCTCTCTAAGCCCTTAAACTTTTTATATTCTTTGGGTGTCATCCCAAAAGTAGCTTTAGAAATTTCTGCTGTCAAAATTGCATAATCGCGACCTTCTTTGACTTGTCTCTTTTGCCACTCGTCAGTAAGAGTTTCTCGCACCTCAATTCCACGCATTCGTTTCTCAATCCAAGAATCAGGATAGCCTTTGGCTTTATACAAAGCTCTGGTTCTTTTGGTAGCTAATTCTGGATCTTCAATTTCTTGTACTCGTTCATAGCCAACTTGCGCTAGCCAGCGTTTAAATGGTTCAGCCTTTTTACTGGGAATTGACTGAATTAACCTGAATATAGTCTCTGTATTAGCACAATCAGTCTTTCTCATTTTTCCATCAGGAGACTGCAATTTCAACTGTCCGATTTTATCGGACACTTCAATATAACCCTCATTCATCAACTTATTTTTTAGATCATTCCAATATTTTCTAGGTCTAAAAGATGCATCCAAGGCTTCAATAACATCGATCACGCTAAACCACCATTCATCTTGATGAATAGTTTTTCTAATTTTTTGACCTTTAAAAATTGAAATTTTAGTACTGGGTTTTATTTGAGTCATGACTACCCCTAATTATACTTGCTATTAATTAGCAGTTATAGCACCCAAGCATTAAAAAATTATTAAGTTTAAGAGACAAACACTGCACTGGAAAAATTGAGTTATAATACTTCTGTGAATCTACACGCTCACACCCACTACTATTATTATGGAAAAAATCCATTGAAACTTGGAGTGGGTAGCTTTGTGTAATCACAACAAACATGAAAAAAATCAACCTCGCTTCCAAGCGAGGTTTTTTGTTTTAACCCTTATTTTAGGGAGGGGAGAGGTATGAAATAAATAACCTATAGTTTTATCTATTGACACCTTCTTATCTAGATGAAATAATATTACCTTACAATTTAACAATAGCTTTGATGGAAGAAGAAGTAGAGCTATCTAGGTGACACCAGAGAACTGACGGTTGCTGCAAGTCAGTCGCACTAGATTTATCGAAATACTCTTCCTGAGCTGAATGATTGAAAACAATAGTAGATCATTCCGGGTGCGCCCGTATACAGCGCTAGAGCATGTCACAAGAAACAGAGTGCTCGAAAAATTAAGGTTTAGACCTTTAGTTTCGAGAACTCCCAGACAAGGGAGTTTTTTATTGGAAAAGTCTAAATAAGCGAGGTGGTACCGCGAGAAAATCGCCCTTGCATATCCAGATTAAATATTTGGGTATGTGGGGGCGGTTTTTTTGTTAAATAAAAATTTAACTTAAATAGTAAAAATATAAATAAATGAAGGGAGGCAGAAATGCCTAAACCAAAAGAAGTGTCGCCACCTAGACCAGAATTAGGTGAAATAATAATAATACCAGACCGCACAAAGCGGGTGCTTGAGCCGTCTGAAATATTTAATGAGACAGAAGCCAACCTGTACATTGAGGGTTGTGACTTCCCAGAAACCTCAGATTACATCATTCCAGCTGTTTGGCTTGACAATGAATTTAGTGTTAGTGGTAAAAACATATTAGAAATCTGTACTGGCCCTGGAAACCTAGCGCTGGAAATCTCTAAATTAGGTGCAAAAAATGTTGTGGGATTAGACGGAGACCCAACTATGATCAATCATGCTCGGCAAAAACAAAATTTTGCTGAAGGATTAAAATTTCAACTAGGTTTAGTTGATAATATGCCATTTAACAATGACACATTTGATCTTACAATTGTCCAAAATTCTATGCATCAACTTTTTAATCCTCTTGATGCTCTTAAAGAAATGGTGAGGGTACTTAAGCCAGGAGGAACTGGGGTAATCCGTGATTTTGACAGACTTTGTTCTGAAGAGGATTTAATAGAACGACTCAAACACACGAAACCAGGAATAGTTGAGCTTCTTTTGGATTCAATTTTAGCTGCACAAACTCCAGAGGAGTGGACAGAAATGCTAAATCAAATTCCAGACATTGCTTCTTTTGAAATTAGAAAAGTTCCCGATCCAAGAGGCTCATCGCCAGAAGTTGATAGATTAATTGCATTAGATCCAGTTCCACACTGGCTGGACCATTTGATCTCTCAAGATGTAATATTTGTTAAAAAATAATATTTTATAAAGGAAAAAAATGAAAAAAAACTCAAAAATAATTCGCTCAGACGTTGTTGGGAGTATGCTGCGACCCCAACATCTACTAAAAGCACAGCAATTAATAAAAGACAAAAAAATATCACCGGCACAATTTATCAAAGTAGAAGATAGGGCTGTTAGAGAGGCTGTAACTATCCAAGAAAAAGCTGGATTGGATGTTGTTACTGACGGAGAAATGCGTCGTCCTGTTTTTTGCCATAATTTTGTTAAAGCAGTAGATGGATTTAAATGGGATATCGCTGGTAATTCTGTTATCTGGTTTGATATGAACGGTAAAAAAATAATCGATCCTGTTACAGTTGGAGTGGTTAGTAAAATCAAAAAAAAGCACGATATATCAATAGATGAGTTTTCTTTTATTCGTGGCATCACTGACAAACCAATAAAAGTGACTATTCCCAGTCCAACAATGATGAGCTACTTTTTTGCTACTGGGATTTCAGATAAAGTTTACTCCTCTCCAAATAAATTTCTTGATGAGGTAACCCAAATTTTAAAAGAAAGTGTCGCTGAATTAGAACGAATTGGAGTTGAATATATACAAATCGACGCACCAGAATTTGGCATGCTTATTGATCCTGTGCAACAAGCATGGTTTGAAAAAAAGGGATTCAATCCTGACAACCTTGTTCACGCAGGTATTGGAATGATTAATGAAATCTTAAGTGATTTTTCTGGAACTAAAGGACTTCATGTTTGCCGAGGAAATGATAAAAATCGCTTCATGGCTAAGGGTGGATACGATAAAATTGCGCAAGTTGTATTTGGGGAATCCAAAGTGGATCGATTGCTCTTAGAATATGATAGTGATCGAGCCGGAAATTTTTCTCCTCTGCAATTTGTGCCTGATAGTAAAATCGTAGTCTTAGGTCTCATCACAACGAAATCTCCAAAGCTTGAAAAAGAACAAGAAGTAATTCAACGAATCGAAGAAGCAACTAAATTTATACCTAAAGAACGCCTCGCTATCAGCACCCAATGTGGATTTGCTTCTGTAGCAAAGGGAAATAATTTATCATTTGGAGATCAAGCAAAAAAACTAGCATTGGTCTCAAAAATTGCTCAAAAAGTATGGAAAGTATAACAAATGCAAAAACAACTACTGAATAACTCGTTAGTCATGAGTCGAAAACAAATTATTACTAGTTTTTCTCTAGCTACAGCCATCAAGTAGCTGTACAATAAATAAAATGACCAAACAAATAAATTCACGACTACAAAAATTCTCTAATTTTGTCCTTTTCAAAACAAAGACTGGAAAAGTGAATGTTGATGTATTATTCCACAACGAAACCCTCTGGTTAACACAAAAACTACTAGCGCAATTATTTGAAGTGAAGGTTCCAGCAATTTCTAAACATTTAAAAAATATTTTTGCAACAAAAGAACTTCAGAAAAAAGCAGTTGTTTCCATTATGGAAATAACTGCTTCAAACAATAAAACTTATAAAACAAAACAATAAAGGAAATTTATGCCAAACAACACTCTCACCACCAATGAAGTCTTAACCCGCGGAGTCACTGAAGTACTTCCGTCTAAAAAATCTTTAGAAAAACTCATGGGCCAAAAAAAAATCCGCCTTTATCTAGGGATAGATCCTACTGGAGCACTGCTGACCCTAGGCCACAGCGTAGTGCTACGAAAACTCCAGCAATTTGCCGATTTAGGTCACGAGGTAATTCTTCTAATTGGCAATGGCACAGTAAAAATTGGCGATCCAACCGGTAAAGATACCACTAGACCTGAATTAACTAATGAAGAAATTGAAAATAATTTCAAAGACTGGAAAAAACAAGCCAGCAAAATCTTAGATTTTGACAAAATTGAGATTCGTCGTAATGGCGATTGGCTAGACCAACTCACCTATGTTGATCTCATTAAAATCATGGCTAAAACCACTGTCCAACAACTTATGGAACGCGACATGTTTCAAGAGCGACTTAAAAAGGGCCAACCAATTCATGCTCATGAAATTATCTACCCCCTCATGCAAGGCTACGACAGTGTTCATATGGACGTGGATTTAGAGATCGGTGGTAATGATCAAACTTTCAACATGATGATGGGGCGCACTTTACAAAAAGTTTATAACAATAAAGAAAAATGGGTCCTAACTACTCCAATTATTGATGGCACTGATGGCCGTAAGATGAGCAAATCTTATGGTAACTTTGTAGCCCTGACTGAAAACCCAATTGATATGTATGGCAAACTAATGAAAATTGGTGATGGAATGATCATTGACTACTTTACTATCCTGACTGATGTGCCAATAACAAAAATTGAAAAAATGGAAAAAGCGATGAAAGCTGGAGAAAACCCCATGACATTTAAGAAAAAATTAGCTTTTACCATTACAAAGATGTATCACGATGGAGAAGAGGCCAAAAAAGCAGAGCAGCATTTCCAAACTGTAATTCAAGAAAAAGGCTTGCCAGATAAAACTCCAGTACACTTAATTAGTGCTGCCTCAGCTACTATCCTCAGTCTTGCCACTGGAGCTAGAAAAGAATTAAGCAGTAATGAGGTAAGAAGAAGAATAGAGCAGGGGGCAGTATCTATTGATGGCGAAAAAATAACTGACCCCAATCAACAAATCACCCTCAAATCTGGCAGTATCTTAAAAACTGGAAAAAGAGACTTTCACAAAATTAAAGTAGAGGAAAATTAAGTGACTAAAAAGCAACGTCAACATCCCAATAAGATTAATAAAAATCAACCTCTTTATGAAATCATTCAAGAAGCTGGATTTATATTGCAATTTAGAAAACATAACTCGGCAATGAAGGGAAAGAAAAAGGGCAACGTCGATTCAGATATAATTTTTGATGTTATGCATAAATTGTACAAAAAAGAAAATTTTAATAAAATTCTTCTTATATCTGGGGATGGAGACTACAAAATGCTTGTTGATTTTCTAATCAAAGAGAATAAATTTAAAAAAATATTATTTCCAAATACAAAATATGCTTCCTCACTTTATAAAGATATCTCTCGGCAATATTTTGATAATTTAAGCAAAAAAAATTAAAAGAATATAAAAAGAGAAGGGGGCCTTAGGTATTACTCCGTTCGGGACCCTTCTCGTATTGATTACAATAATTATATCATAAATCTAAAAAATATGACTAAAAAAAATAGAGAGCGCATGACTAAAGCATTTGCCATAATATTCATGCTTGCCATGTTGCTTAGCATTGTAGGGAGTAGCTTATTTTATTTAATTCAATAGAATAATAAT
>JAHJBU010000106.1 GCA_018813375.1 Patescibacteria group bacterium | reverse complement strand
TACCTTACATTTTGATTGAAAATTTCGATGAAGACCAGAAAACGTTCTTTAAAAACCTTACCCAGGGCAAACGGGCAGGGGGAAGCGGAGTCGACAGGTTTCTTACTCCGGAAAAAGGAGTTAAGGGTCCTTTCAATGCCTGGCTTTACCGCCCGAAACTCGGAGATACCGCACAGCGGCTGGGCGAGATGCTGCGTTATGAAGGTGTGCTGCCGCCTCAATCCCGGGAACTGGCCATTTTGGTCGTTGCCGCTGAATGGGAAGCAGAATACGAGTGGTGGGCACATGAAAAAATCGGAAAGGCAGTCGGATTGGAAGAAGGGATAATTGCTTCCATAAAAGAGGGAAAGAAACCATTGTTTAAAGATTCCGATCAGGCAGTGGTTTACGACTTTACACGGGAGTTGATTAAAACCCGTGATGTATCGGACAGCATGTATCATCGTGCAATAGAAGCTCTGGGGGAAGCGGTGGTCGTTGAACTGGTGATCCTCATCGGATATTACACACTGATCTCGATGACCATGAACGTATTCAGGGTTCCGCTGCCGGAAGGCGACGAAACGCCCATTGGAATTGTTGATGGAAAAGATGGGTGACGCGGATTACCAATATAAATAGTGTCCGTCCACAAATGAGGGATTTTGCGTGAGTTCGAGGCGGGCGTCAGATTTGAACCGCAGGAATAGCGTGCTATTTTGAGGATTCAAATCGCGGCGCCCAACGCTGAAATCGCGCAAAAGAGCCATTTGTGGATGGGCACGGTTAAACGGCTTCGGCACTAACCCCCCGGGCCATCAAATGATTCACCTTGTGCCCGAGCCGTTGCCCCAGAACGCGGGCATTTTTCAGGGCGTGCAGTTGGTTCTCTATGGGATTATACAAGGCTGTTCCGATCCGTTCCAGAAGACCGTATTGGGCTACCACCGCACTGTATTCACAATCATTCAGTGAATCTTTGCAACCCAGGCATGGATTTGCACCCGCTGCCGTAATTCGGCCCAGGGCTTTGATGCCGTAGTTTTGCATAAACTGAAGAAGCGAATCCCCAAGCTTGCCTGCCAGTTCAGTATTGCTCCCGGCCACTACAACCGCGCCCACTCTGCCCTGGGTCAACAGGTGATGGTGGCGAAACGACCAGAATCGTTCCATAAGCGCTTTGGTGGCCGAATCGATCATCCCGGAAAACGCCCAACTGCCGATAACCAGTGCCCTTGCATCGAGTATTTTCTTCCGGAGCGTTTTCCAATCATCCTTAATGACACATTTATTATTGGACCAACATCCGTTACAGGCCTTGCAGGGCCCCACGCTTATATCGTGGAGGCGAACCAATTCCGAAGGAAGGCGTGAAGCGGACAGAACTTCCTGCACCAGTGTTTCAACTTTGCCCCCCTTCTGGGGCGATGCGCTTATTCCCAGAATCATTGATTTCATATCTAACTCCTTTATCTATTCTTTATTTGATATCGGTTTGTCCCGATATATTGTTACCCTTCAAGTAATCCAAGTGTGCGAAGACCTATGAGTTCTCCACATTCCTTGCAATCCGCAGCAGTACAGGATTGACACATCTCAGTTTTTGATGGAAAATTTACAATTTTGCATCTGGAAGCGGTGAGAAGATCCAGTTCCGAGTCGATACTCGATAGGCTCTCTGAGAGCAATTTGCGTATCCGATTTGTCAGGCGCCGATGCTTGGTATCACGGGATTTGGTAAGATCAATGATCTTTCGAATATCTTTTAACGAGTAACCTAGACGTTTAAGGAGCCGGGCTGTGCGGATGATTGAAACCGTGTCTTTACCGTAGCGCCTTCGGCTGCTTTGGGCAAGGGCTATCGGGGCGATTATCTTTTCTGCCTCGTAATATCGTACGGTTCTGGGGGTGCAATCTGCTTGACGACATACATCGCCGATGAGCATGTCTTCCTCCATAAACATCCTTCCCGATTTTGTATCGTTACGTAACGTAAATTAGGTGTGAATTCCGGTCAAGCACAAATTTGGTATAACAGCTTTTTGGAAATCGAAACTTTGGAAGTGACTCGAAAAAACGGTTTATAATTCCAATTCCTGCAAAAAGG
>JAHJBU010000097.1 GCA_018813375.1 Patescibacteria group bacterium | reverse complement strand
TTGGCTGTTTTAAGCCATAAGGCTAGTTTGGTGATATCAACACTTTCAGGACTTAGATCCACGCCAAATAAGTTATCAAGCAAAATAGTTTTATCATTCTCAGTGGTGTTTGTATCCCAGAGAGTAAGCATTTCGCCCTTTTTGGTTTTCTCTAACTGCTTTTCTTCAGTTCTAATTTTGTATTCGTTGAGTAGGAATGAATGAGCTTGATTTAAGAAAGCTCCACTGCCACAAGCAGGGTCTAGGATTTTAATACTCTCTAGTTTTTTAGGATTTTCTTCTAAGTATTTGCCGACTGTGTTTTCAACTATATATTTGGTGATGTACTCTGGGGTATAGAAAATACCCATTTTTTTACGTTTACCACTCTTAGGCACAACTTTTCTTTTTGACTGCTCAAGAGCTATTTTTTTACCATCCTCAGTTAACAATTCACCACCGTTCTCTGTAAGTAGATTAACGGCTTCTCTGATTTCTTCTAAGTCACTGATGCTCTGTTCAAAGATATGACCCAAGACATTGACGTTAAGTTCACTCTCAAAGTCATAGTCAGTTAGTTTGATAATCTCATCAAAAACGTCATCCTTGATAATTAGGTTGTCCAGTATCTCATCATATTTAAACAAACCGCCATTGTAAGCATTGATTGGGGGCATAACTCTTCTGTTGCCTTTATCAATCGCATGAAATAAGCCTTTAAACTCAGACCAAGCTCGCTGATCACTGTCTGATAGAGCAAAAGATTGAAAAGCCCTATCATAGGTGTTTTTAACTATTTGAGCAGGTAGCAGAGTGCTCGAATCCTCACAGACCATAGTAAAAATCAAGCGGTCTAATAATTTTTGAGTTTTTTCAACTAAAACCAGATTATTAACTTCGGGGTTATGTTCAAACAAATGATTGAGCAATTTAATACGAATCTCTTTATAGTGCTCGTAAAATTTTTTAGTGATATTTTCTTCTTGAGTTGTAGTATTTTTAACTAGAGTTTCAATGGCTGATTCTTCACCCTCATCAATTAAATTCGCCTTGTTAAAAATGTAGTAAAATCTTTTAAATTCTTGTTCTTGGTGTAGATCAATAATGTCAAATTTTTCATAAAAACCTTGACCTCGCATCTTGCTATAAATTCTGATTTCTCTAAAGTTAGAAACAATTGCCCACTTGCACCCATCAAATTTATTTAGATAGTTAAATGCTTGTTCAACTGGCGTCATTTTACCAACACGACCAGATTGTTTTTTATCAAGGGGGGTTTTAGCATCTTTTAACTCAATGACTGCTAGAGTTTTCTTTTTTTCCCTGGTAAAGATACCTAAAGAGCCATCTGCTTCTTGAGCATCAACTTCAGTTTTTGGTTCTTGGATTAGATGCCATTCTTCTTGTCCTGAAGTATGACTTATATATTCAAGTATTCCCTCAAAAAATTTAATCAAAAATGATCCCTATATGCTTGTCTCTTTTGTTTTATTTAGATCTCTATCTTTAAGGGCTATTTGCCAACCGTTGATAGTTTTTTGTATTTGCTCTAGCTCAGTTCCTGAGGGGAAATTGTAGCGCGCTATTTGCTGTGCTAAGAGTTTTTTGTTGAATAGATTCATAAGTAATTATAACTTTATCATATCATCGGAAGATTCACTTAATTAGCTCAAACTCAAGCTGAAAAAATAAATTATTTTTGTCTGAAAATTCTAAAATGGGTCGGGTGCGGGAGTTTGTTAGAACTCTTTTTTTAATGCAATACCTCAGCATATTTATATGAAAGAGTAGTATGCCAAAAAAAATCCCGCAAAGAGCCAAAGCTGTTGCGGGAGGTTTTAGTAAAGATATTATTCAAATTTTTGATTTAAAAGTCAAGTCCTATAAAAATTTGGGTAGGATTAACCGGAGGAGTGACCACTACCGTTATTTCTTAAAGATTTTGCCTCTTTTTCATCATCTTCTCTTCTTCTTTGTGCTATATTTTCTTCTATTTTTTTTTGTGCTGCAGCAATTCTTTTCTCTCTCTCTGCCTCTATTGCTTCTACAGTTGTGAATACTTCAGACATAATTTTTATTTTATATTATATTTTATAGTTTTGGCAACTAATTTAATACAATGGGTGGCTGACGAGATTCGAACTCGCGACCTTCCCCTTCACAGGGGGACGCTCTAACCAACTGAGCTACAGCCACCTAGTTAAATTTATTTAATAGTTAGGAGAAAATTATACACTATTTTCATCAAGATGATCTAGAATAATTTTAGCAACAGTTTTCCAGTCATTTGTTTTAGCTTCAGCAGCTAATATAAAATTTTCGTCACTTGCATGAAAAGCAATTCCATAAGTACTGGCAAATAAAACAAAATCTGACAAACCATCACTCACTGCAAATACAGGCACTTCTTTATTTAAAATTTTAAATATATCATGAAATTTTTGAGTAGCTTGAGCTGCTTTTCTAGCAGGTATATTTTTATCATGCTCAAATCCTATTAAAATATCATTTTCATCAAAAATAAATTGAGTATTACCAAACCAGTATTTTAGATTATATTTATCCGCTTCTTTACCAAACTGCTTTTCAAGGTTGAGAGCTTCTGCAATAGCTTGAGCTGCCAGTTCAAACCCACCCGTTCCTATTAGAACCAATATTCTATTTGATACTAATTCTTCCACCGTTGCCTTAAATTCTTCGGCAATTTGGTTTTGAATCATTCGACATGCACCCGCCAAAACTTCTCTAGTGATGGTTGGTCCCCATGCGTTTTTCCAAAGAGTTATTAATTCTTTTACCATCCGATCATGTAAGATCTGGTCATTTTTTTTATGAAGTGTAATCTTTTTTCTATATCTTCCATAGATTTCTTGATGAGTTTCAACGCTTGCTCCAAAACCAGCTGTAAGTAGAAGCCAAGATTCATTTTCCCATTTATGATTATCCCCCTCTTTTCTTAGAATAGTTCCGTCAACGTCAATACAAACAATAGCTTGAACTTTTTCTGGATTTAAAACTTGCATTAAAAATAATTATAGGATATATTAGTTCGCGGATTATACCACTATTCAATGGATTCAAGAAGCTGTAATACTCGAGGTAAGTATTTGACTTCCTGCCATGCGAGTTCTTTTAAATGCTCAGATTTTGGATTAACTACGATACCAGGGATTCGGCTAAATAATTCTAGGTCATTATCTCCATCGCCAATTGCGATACACTCATCATCTTTAAAACCAGTTTTCTTGAGGAAATCCTCAAATTGTTTTATTTTCAAATGTTCTTCATTTCGGGTGTAATCAAGATCAGTCCAATAGCCATTTTCATCGAAATGGAAAATTGAGTTACCATAATAATGATCAATATTGAATTTTTTAGCTATTTCATCAATAAACATTTCAATAGAACCAGATATAAGACAAAGAGAATAGCCTTTTTCTTGAAGTTGATTAATTAGTGAAAAAGCCTCTCCCCTGAGAGGAATATCTCTGAAAATTTCAATCAATTTATTTTTATGAACTGGACCATTGGTGTTCCAGAGTTTAAAAAGATCTTTTTTGACCTGCTGAAAACTAATTTTTCCTCTGAGATATTTCATAAATAAATCAGCGTGTGCGTAGGAAGAACCCCCTAGTCTTTCAGTCAACTCATACCAAGTAGTTCGCTCAGTTAGGGTAGAGTCAACATCAGTAATAATTGCCTTTGGTTTTTGTTTTGGAATCAACATAAATCTTGCCAATCCTACCTTATTTTTAACAAAAAGGTAAGTAGTTTTGTGCGCCAGGAGAGAATCGAACTCCCGACCTACTGCTTAGAAGGCAGTTGCTCTATCCGCTGAGCTACTGGCGCTGTAAGTTAAGAACCTATCAATTATAATCTGGATACACGATTCATGCAAAAGCTACTTGAGAAAACAGTTATCGCTTTTTTAATTTTAATTTGGTTGTCACATCTGGTACAAGTTTTTACTCCAGAGGTAGGTTTTGACGCAGTTTTGTATCATTTACCAGTAGTTAAAGCTATTTTAGAGCAAAAAAAACTGGTTTTTATACCAGATCTCTATCAATCAGTTAATCCGCTATGGAGTGATTTAATATTTGGAATGGGTTTTTTCTTTGCCAAGGAGTTGGGCTCAAAAATTGTGGCCTATTTATTTGGTTTAGCATTTATTGTTTCTAGCTATATTTTATCAAGAAAATTTTTAAACAAATTTTGGTCGCTAGTGGCAGTTTTGATTATTTCCACATTTCAAGTAGTAGCATGGCAATCCTCTAGTTTTTATGTTGATGTGGCTAAAGCATTCTGGGAAATAAGCTCACTAATAATTTTAATTAAGTGGAGAGATAAACAACAACAAAAGTGGTTAATTATCTCAGCCTTATTATTTGGAGCATCTTTGGCTACTAAGCTATTTTCTCTTTTTCTATTACCAGTATTTTTATGCTTAGTTTTTATCTGGAGTAAGCGAGATAGAATTAGCCAGATATTAAAATTTTTAATCGGATTGCTAGTTTTACCACTTCCCTTTTATCTTTTTACTTATTTAAAAACCGGTGATTTATTTTTTTCTTTTTCTCAACACCTGATTAAATTGGGAGAGATAGGGGGAGACAGTTCACTAGTATCTTACGCTTGGCAAAGGACAAAGCTATTGTCATTTTTACCAGTTAAGCTAGTGATGGCCAGAGATTACACTTCATTTATACCAATTCTTTTTTTACCAGTATTGTTTTTTTATATTCAGAAATTAAGAAAAAATAGACTTTTATTGGGAGTATTAATA
>JAHJBU010000119.1 GCA_018813375.1 Patescibacteria group bacterium | reverse complement strand
TTCGGGCACAGATCTTCTTAACCACCGAAGGAGAAGGCGCAAAGACCCCGCCCCGGTTATCAATCAGAATAAAGTCATTGCCGCTACTGTTCATCTTAGAAAAGGAAATGCTCATACTTCCTTCAATTATAACAAGTCTCAGAATCAATGTCAATTGTAATTTCTAAAGAGAGCTGGCTAATCTTCCATTGACCAGAATAAAGGGTAAAGCCCGCTTTAGAACCATCCGGGTAGCCTTTAGCTCCTCCAGGTTGTGAAATCTATCTTTTCTTCTAAGCTTGCTGATGCGTTTAGCTGAAACAGGCCCAATTCCAGGTATTCTTAAGAGCTGGCCATATTCAGCCTTATTTACTTCAATCGGAAATCTCTCCGGATGAGCTAATGCCCAGGCCATCTTGGGATCATACTTTTGTGGCAGGTTTCCGTCTTCGCAAAAGACTACCTCAGAGAGCTTAAACCCATACTGCCGCAAGAGAAAGTCTGTCTGATAAAGCCGATGTTCCCTGACAAGTGGAGTTGGCGGATGATTTTCCAAGGGGGTATCTGGTACCGGCTGAAAGGCAGAGAAATATGCCCGCCAGAGCCCAAGGTTCTTATAAAGATAGGCCGTGCTCTTTAATATCTCATTGTCGCTTTCGCCAGAGGCGCCGACCACAAACTGGGTCGTCTGGCTTCTGGCCTTCCCCTTCCCTTGTAAGATTAAATCCCGGGCGTGTTCCATTGGCTTAAGCAAGTCCTTGATAAAAACTTTCTCAGGTGCTATCTTGGCTAACCTTTTACGATTTGGAGCTTCAAGATTTAAGGAGACTCTATTAGCTAACTCTACAGCCCGCTCTACATAATCAAGGTTTGCCCCGGGTAAAATCTTTAAGTGGATATATCCGCTAAACTTCTGTTTCTCACGGATGATCTCAACAGCCCTGATCATCTTCTCCATTACCTTGTTTGGCCCAGATGAGATAGCTGAACTTAAGAATAGCCCGTGAACAAGTCTGCCCCTGACAAGCCCCATGAAAATATTGGCCAGTTCTTCCGGCGTAAGGCTTGCTGTCGGATGATCCCTTCCCTGGCGATGGATACAGTAAGTACAATTGTTTTCGCAAACATTGTCCATCAGTATCTTAAGGATAGGCACAGTCCGGCCATTGGGCAGGACAGCCGGATAAATCCAGCGATGCACAGGGTCAGCCGGATCAGGCTTTCTTCCCCCACTCAGGCAAGACGACATACAGACATCATATTTAGCTGCCTCGGCAAGAAGTCCTATTTTCTTAAAGGTATCCATCTTGGTCAAGAAAATTTAATCACAGAGACGAGAGAGAACACGGAGAATTAAGAGAAAATCCGAAATTAGGATACCCCTAACTTTCTTCCCACCAAGAATTTCTCTTGCCTGCTCAAGAGTTAAGGCCGTACCTTCGATATGCGTAGAATAGTGAGCCTCTAAAATAAGGGCTTCCCTCTGTATTGCAGAAAACCAATCTTATTTAATCTTTATTGCATCCAAAAATCCTCGCACCCTTTCTATTTCTACAAGAGACTTGTTGATTTTAGCAGTTATGGTAAATTTAGGGTTAAATAGCATCTGAAAAATCTCCTTTGTTTTTACGTAACACTTTACTCATCTGAAGTTGTGTAAGTAAGGAAAAATGGAAAAAATGGAAAAAGTCCTGCGGTAATATGTCAAGCATTTCAGCTTTGGCTCTTATGAGTCTACGACTCTGTGAGATAAATAAATTAATAAGCTCAACAACGAATAAAGATTTGATCTCTATGGACCTTGCGAAAAAGATTTTGGGGTTGGCTATCCTTCGAGTGCAATTGGAGTTTGGGCTTTAGCCTTTCATGACTAATGAAATCCTAAAGGATTAACTCCAAAAGTTGAATAGCCTACCTTGAATTCGCTTACCCCAAAAACATTATCTTAAAAGCTACATAGTGGAAATGTTTCAATCGTCTCCATTTTGTAGAGAGCATATCGGTAGTCGTTGTTTCAATCCTCACCCGCCCCGAGGGGCGGGTGCTACCGACCGGTTTTGCAAACTGACCGTGCCACAAACACGTTTCAATCCTCACCCGCCCCGAGGGGCGGGTGCTACTTTCTCTGTCAGGATCTAAGGTGGACCCATTTGTGTTTCAATCCTCACCCGCCCCGAGGGGCGGGTGCTACTATGGTATAATAGGGGGTAGCTAACAGAGACGGTCGTTTCAATCCTCACCCGCCCCGAGGGGCGGGTGCTACAGGCCAATCAAGGAGAGCACCCTTATCTTGGCAGCAGTTTCAATCCTCACCCGCCCCGAGGGGCGGGTGCTACTAGTTGCTTGGCTGCTAAGGCGGTTGTGCCTGAGCCGGTTTCAATCCTCACCCGCCCCGAGGGGCGGGTGCTACGGAGCAGGCACAGGCAAGACTACAGTAATTGCCGAGTTTCAATCCTCACCCGCCCCGAGGGGCGGGTGCTACTTTTTCTCCAGAAGCAATTCCTGCAATTCCTGTGGTTTCAATCCTCACCCGCCCCGAGGGGCGGGTGCTACTTTAACCCCCTTTTTTCTCCTCGATTTGGTCACCGTTTCAATCCTCACCCGCCCCGAGGGGCGGGTGCTACTCCAAAAAAGATTAGATAGGAAAAGAGAGCCAGGTTTCAATCCTCACCCGCCCCGAGGGGCGGGTGCTACCCGTTGGCTGGTTGCCAAGGGATGGCGGCCGGCAGTTTCAATCCTCACCCGCCCCGAGGGGCGGGTGCTACGGAGTAAAAACCGATCCGTCGTCCTCAAGATTATGTTTCAATCCTCACCCGCCCCGAGGGGCGGGTGCTACAGTGCCCTTTTGGCTCCGAAGATGGTCCTGATGGAGTTTCAATCCTCACCCGCCCCGAGGGGCGGGTGCTACCCCGCCGGCCCCAGAAGCCAGGATGAGCGAGAGCGTTTCAATCCTCACCCGCCCCGAGGGGCGGGTGCTACGCAACTTTTTCTTGGCCTTCTGCCACCGCAGATTTGTTTCAATCCTCACCCGCCCCGAGGGGCGGGTGCTACAGCATATATTTCAATGCCTTGATTTGCTTCATTTTACAGCCGCTTAAGAGCGAATGTGCAATTTTGGTCTTTAAGCCAGCTATTTCAGTCAAGACTCTTTTTGCAAAAGCCTCACTAATACAATGTGTTATGCTCAGTTGCGAACCCCCTTTCTTTTTTCCACCTCTTTATGTCCGCAACTTAGAATCAGACAATAAGAGGCGCTTCAAAGTCAATACTTTGATTCACTCCATACTCCTCAACAAACTGTTCCTTCGGCTCTTTCAATCGATAGATACGCAAACTGTCTTCCTTTTCGTCAATACATTTAAGTAGATCGCGAATCATAATCTCATACTGCATTTCATTAACAGTACATTCAAAGACCGACTTCTGGACACGTTGGCCATAGTTCTTACAGGCCTGGGCAACCTTGCGAAGGCGTTTCCGGCCGGCCGGTGTTTCTGTTACTACATCATAAGTAACTAATACCTGCATATTTACCCCCATTACCGGTAGAGAAAGGGAAGATATTCCTCTATATCTTGACGCAAAAATCGGGCAAGGATACGCGCCTGAGTATGGGAAACAAGCCCAAGAGGAACTTTTTGTTCTATCACCGAATGCATCACCTCTTCCTGTTTTCGCTTCTGGTAAGCAACTACCACCTCCTTTCGTCCCTTTTCATTAAGGTACACAGCTCCACCTGGTCTTGACTCAAAGTGCTTAGCTGTTATCTGCCGCCGGTTTATCAAGGTCAGAGCAATCCGGTCAGCAAGGATGGAGCGCAATTCTTCCATTAAGTCCAGAGCCAGGGCCGGTCTGCCAGGCCTTATGGCGTGCAGGAAGCCTATTTGAGGGTCCAGGCCGACTCCTTCTGCACCTGCCCGACAATCATTAAGCACCAGGGCGTAAAGAAAGGAGAGTAAGGCATTGATTGGATTAAGGGGTGGTCGGCGGCTTCTTTTCTCAAACCGAAAGGTCTTCCTGTCGGTTTTGATCATCTTGTCGAAAGAGCTAAAATACGCCCGTCCAGCCTCACCTTCAATCCCCCGGACATAGTCCAGACTCTTTCCGGCAGGAAGCCTTTGTAAACAGTTAGCCAACGCCCCGGCAGTTTTTCTTAATGTATCCTCATCCTCCTGATTATCTGATTCTCGCGCCCCTCGAAGAACCACAGAACGGGTATTCTGAATCTTCCCGGCGGC
>JAHJBU010000096.1 GCA_018813375.1 Patescibacteria group bacterium | reverse complement strand
GGATATAAATACTGCCCAGGCTTAAAATATTAGTGTCAATCACTAAGCACATTATATTCATTAGTTAGATACAATGAAGCGTTGTTACTAATAAATAAAAGATAATTAATCTCTAGTTTCGACACGGTGGCACCTTCTCCACCTCGGGAGCTTACTATCTTAAGGTTTATTTGTAGTTTCATACCAGTGGATTGACGTTCGCTCAACGGTCTTACTAAGAGTTTAATTATCTTTCCTGGCTTACCCAGTTCTGTAAACATTCGGATGTTTTAAAAACAAACTCACAGGTGAAATCACCCCCCCCTTAAGTGATGTGGAAAATGTCGTAAGTTAGTTTTTAAAAGAGACCGAGAATTGTTGTTACGTAGGTTTTTAGCTATAAATTGTAGTATATTAAACTCACTCGCGCTTAGTTTTGAGCAAATAAGTATAAATGATGATACAATGCACCCCTTATTAACAAAGGAAAAAATGTCTAACTATCCAACTTATGAAAACACCTACGAGCACGAGCTTAAAGTAGGTGACAAAAATATTAAAGTCCAGATCGGGAAATTCTCCGAGCAAGTTGCTGCGGCAGTTATTACGGAGTGTGGCGAAACAGTGGTTTTAACCACCATTGCTTTAGGTAACAAAGTTGATTGGGGTTATTTACCCCTTTCAGTTGAGTTTAGCGAAAAGCTTTACGCAGCGGGTATTATTAAAGGCTCTCGTTGGGTCAAGCGTGATGGTAAACCAACAGATGAAGCTGTGCTTAAAGCTAGGGTGATTGATCGGACTATTCGTCCGTTATTTGCCGAGGGCATTACTCATGAAATTCAGGTGATTAGCACTGTTTTTTCTTATGATGACCAAAACGATCCTGATATGTTGGCATTACTTGGAACTGGGATAGGCTTAGAAATTTCTCAGATTCCATTTGCTGGTCCAATTGCAGGTCTCAGAGTTGGTTACTCTAAAGAAACTAAAAAGTTTTTCTTTAATCCTACTTACGCCGAGCGTGAAACCAGTGACTTAGATTTAATTGTCTCTGGCTCAGGTGACCGGATTGTGATGGTCGAGGCTGGCGCTAATGAGATTTTAGAATCAGTCATGATCGAAGCACTACAAACTGCGCAGGTAGAACTTGGCAAAGTTACAGCTGAGATAACCAAAATAGCTAAGGATATTGGTAAAGAAAAAGTAGAGCTGACAACTAAGCCAGATGCAGAAGTTGAATCTGCTCGTGAAAAACTCACTCAAGAAGTTTCTGCTAAGCATAAAGACGTTATTGTCGAGATGGTTAAGAAGAAAGGTACTCTGGTAGAAACAGGCAAAGATGCCTTTATTGAGCAGTTAGTGACGCAGTTTGGCAATGAAGATGATGCTAAAGCGGTTTTAAAAATTGACGCTAAAGAACTTTCTAAAGTAGTAGATACTTTAATGAAAAAAGAAGCTCGCCGTATGATCATGGAAGATAAATCTAGACCAGATGGGCGTAAGCTTGATGAAGTTCGTCAAATCTGGACTGAAATTGATGTCTTCCCTCGTACTCATGGCAGTGCCATGTTTAAACGTGGTGCTACTCAGGCTGTGACTATTACTACCCTTGGTTCTCCTTCACTTGGTCAGCACATTGAGGATATGAGTGGTCAAGAAGTGCGTAATTATATGCATTTTTATAATATGCCGCCATATTCTTGGGGTGGTACGGGTAGGATTGGTTGGCCTAAACGCCGTGAAGTTGGTCATGGAGCTTTAGCAGAACGTGCCTTAGCACCAATGCTACCAGATCAAGAAGATTTTCCTTACACAATTCATGTGGTTTCAGAGATTTTAAGTTCTAATGGCTCTACTTCTCAGGCAAGTGTGTGTGGTTCAACTCTCTCACTTATGGCTGCGGGTGTGCCAATTAAAAAACCAGTCTCAGGAATTGCCATGGGTTTAATGAGTGATGCCGAGGGCAATTATGCTGTGCTTTCAGATATCCAAGGTTTAGAAGATCACATAGGTGATATGGATTTTAAAATTGCTGGTACCAGAGATGGTATTACTGCTATTCAGATGGATATTAAACTAACTGGTTTATCAATGGAGATTTTAACGCAGGCTTTAGAAAAAGCCCGGATAGGCAGGCTTCATATTATGGATGAGATGCTTAAAGTTATCAGCGAGCCTCGTACAGAGCTTTCACCCTTAGCACCTAAGATTGAGCAGATCACTATTGCTACAGATAGGATTGGTGAATTAATTGGTCCAGGTGGAAAAGTGATTAAAAATATCATTGCTGTCACGCAGGCTGAAGTTGATGTTGATGAAGATGAAGAAAGAGGTGTTGGATTAGTGAATATTTCTTCACCAAGTCAAGAAGCGATTGATAAAGCTAAAGAAATGATCCAGAATATTATGTACGTTGAAGAAGTTGATGATGAATTTGATGGTAAAGTAGTGCGTATTGAAAATTATGGCGCTTTTATTGAGTATTTGCCAGGTCATGATGGTTTAGTTCACGTCTCTGAGATGTCAACCGAGTATGTGGGAGATCCAAATGAAGTTGTCAAGATGGGCGATGAAGTTCATGTACGAGTAGTTGAGATCAAAGACGGCGGTAAAGTTTCGCTCTCAATGCTTTCTAAAGAGGACTGGGAAAAGGCTAGATCTAATCGTGGCGATAGGCCAGAATTTAGAGGTGATCGTGGCGGCAATCGTAATGGTGGTCGTCGTGATAACTCTGGCAGAAGTGGCAGTGATCGTGGCGGACAGCGATATGGTGGCAGAGACAACCGTCGCTAGACTATACTAGTAGCTATGCATTTACCTGCCCTTAAATCTAATCAAGGTACGTTTTCAATACTTGAGTTAGATCAAGGCTATCAACTAGCCACATCTTTGGGTTTGGACGTTGATATCCAAGGCGGTATTGATCAGTTTAACTTAATTCTTCAGGATTTTATTACTCATTTGGCGCCACATCCGTCTGCAGTAGTAGCTGAGCCAACTTTTAGCTTGCCACTGTTGCTAGATGATATTGAAAAAGGTTTAGTTTTACGCCTGGATCAAATTAAGAGAGAAATTTTACCAGCATCTACTCCTCAGCTTGCCTCTAATTGGGGATTAAATGAAATAGTTAATAACTATGCGGTTGCTAAGTTAGAGCTTTGGTATCATCCGGCAGAGGAAGCTGCTTTAAATAAGAAAAAATTAGTTTCAGAGTTATTTGAATATTGTCAGCACGTTGGTGTTGATCTCTTGCTTAAACTAAATGTTTATACTTTGCCCGATGAATCAAAAGAAAAAGTTGTTTTTCAAGAAACTCAACTCCAGGCAGTTCAGGAATTACGAGATAGTTGCCATTTATTATCTGTCCAGTATCCAGGAGATGCCTTAACTACAGCTACTCTAACTGCAGAGTTAGATCATCCTTGGATAGTGAGTCTAATAGATCAGGATTATGAAAAAAATAAACAACAACTGCGAACTGCCTTAGAAAACGGAGCAGTTGGCTTTATGGTTGGGAGTATTCTTTGGCCAGAGATATTGAGTATGCGTCAAGAAGATGAAAGCCTTGATTTATCCGCTATTCAATCCTTTATTGAAACTACTGCTAGAGATCGAATGATAGAGTTAGTAAGAATCACTAACGAATAATAACAAAAGCAAGGAGATAATTGTGTTCACTCTGCCAGATTTACTATACGAATATGATGCTTTTGAGCCTTATATTGATGCGCAAACAATGGAGATTCATTATTCTAAGCACCATCAGGGATATGTAGATAAGCTAAATACTGCTTTAGAAGAATATCCTGATTTACTACAAAAGGACGTGAAAAAATTATTAAACAATGTTGAAGATTTTCCAGTTGATATTCAAACTGCAATTAAAAATAATGGTGGTGGTCACGCTAATCATTCATTATTTTGGACAGTGATTTCGCCAGATGGTGGTGGTAATCCTAAAGGAGATTTAAGAGATGCTCTAGAGACTAGATTTAATAGCTTGAATGATTTTAAAGAAGAATTTGAGGCAATTGCGTTGAGTCAATTTGGTTCTGGTTGGGCTTGGCTAGTGGTAGACGATGACGATGATCTACAAGTTCATTCGACAGGAAATCAAGATTCGCCTTTGATGGAAGATGAAACCCCAATTTTAGTACTTGATTTGTGGGAGCACGCTTATTATTTAAAATATCAAAATCGGCGTGCAGATTACATTAGGGCTTTTTGGAAAATAGTGAATTGGGAAGAAGTAGCACGTCAGTTTAAAAAAATTCGCTCATGAGGCATATCTTTTTAGATGTAGAAACAAAACGTGCCTTTGATGAGGTGGGTGGTTTTTTTCCTGAGAAGCTAGGGATTTCTTTTGTTGGTATTACTATTCGTGATGGAATGAATGGTAAGGGAGAATCAAGAGGATTTTTTGAAAAAGATTTACCAGATTTGTTTCCAATTTTAGAAACTGCAGACGTTGTGGTGGGGTTTAATATTGATGGTTTTGATATACCAACTATGGTTAATTATTATTCTGGTGATCTTTCTCAAATTCCGACTTTAGATTTAATGGCTCGGATTAAAGATAGCGTAGGTCATCGGATTGGTCTAGACGCGGTGGCTAAAGAAACTTTGGGGATTGGTAAGTCTGGTGATGGTCTAGATGCGATTAAGTATTATCGAGCTGGGCAATTGGATAAACTACGGGATTATTGTTTGCAAGATGTGGCGATAACAAGAGATTTGTATGATTATGGTTTAAAAAAGGGTCAGGTAAAGTTTAGGAATAAGTGGAATAGACTAATTGAGTGCGATGTAGATTTTACTTTTACGCCGGATAAAGGTAACGGCGTGCAGATGAGTTTGATATAATGCACAGAATTTGGCGCAGGAACTTATAATAATTAAGAGTTTTGTGGTATACTATCAAATAGTATCAAAAAAATTATAGACAGGACTAGATTATGGTATTTCCAAACGTAGAGGTACGATCAAGAATTTATGAACTCCATGCAGATACTTTAAATTCCATAGATCTTGAAACACAATTTTCAGATATCGAGTTGCAACGACTAAAAGCAGAGCATTCGGAGTTGGCACAGTACGATGACTTAAGTACACAAGAAGATACTCTGTTAAGAGCAATATACCTATCATTGATGCACCTTTAAATGAAATGATCCCCGAATGAATCCTTTATAAAACATAAATGGTGCGGTTTTGATACCACCTTGTGGTGTTGAAAATGATATCGTTTTGATATCATTTCTAATGGTGGTGAAAAAGAGGATGTGCTTTCGTCTGCTTTCGTCTGCTTTCGTCTGCTTTCGTCTTAATTTTATTTTTCTGCTAAAATAGCCTCCTAATGAGTTCTGTTTTAAATATCAAAGATCTTCAAGTAAAAATTGACCAAAAGCAGATTTTGCAAGGGATTTCTTTAACGGTTAAACCCGGCGAAGTCCATGCCATCATGGGTCCAAATGGCTCTGGCAAATCTACCCTAGCTTATACTTTAACTGGTCATCCTGCCTATAAAGTTACTCAAGGTGAGGTGAAGCTGGATAAAAATGATTTATTAGTCATGTCACCAGATGAGCGTGCTCAAGCTGGTTTATTTTTGGCTTTTCAACATCCAACAGAGATCCCAGGAGTAAAAGTCCAGAATTTTCTCAGACAAGCTTATCGCGCCAGATTTGAAGGTCAGAAAACCAAGCAATTCGGCTCGGTGTTGGCTTTTAGAAAACACTTAGAAAAATTAGCTCAAGAACTGCAAATTAATCCAGAATTACTTAAGCGTGGTTTAAACGAAGGTTTTTCTGGTGGAGAAAAAAAACGTCTAGAGATTTTACAAATGGCAGTTTTAGAGCCAAAATTTGCAATTTTAGATGAAATTGATTCAGGTTTAGATATTGACGCTATTAAAGCCGTTGCAACTGGAATCAAGCGAAATATTAAAAAATATAATACTGGAGTATTACTTATTACTCACTACCAACGGATTTTAGATTATATTAAGCCTAATTTTGTACATGTGATAGTTGAGGGCAAAGTAGTTGAGAGCGGTGATAAAAATTTAGTTAAAAAATTAGAAGCAGATGGTTATCAAAAATGGAGCTAACATGGCACGCTACAAGCATGGTGATTCTTTTTCAACTGACTCTTATAAGTATATTTCTAAACCTGGCTTAAGTAAAAAGGTTATTAAAGAAATTTCTGCAATCAAAAATGAGCCGAAATGGATGCTGGAAAAACGCCTGCAGGCCTATGAGATTTTTAAATCTAAGCCAATGCCAAGCTGGGGAGTTGATTTAAGTGAGCTTAATTTTGATCAAATTAGATATTATTTACGCCCTACAGATCATCAAGTTTCCTCATGGCAAGATGTGCCTCCAGAAGTCAAAGCTACTTTTGATCGCTTGGGCATTCCAGAGGCGGAGCAAAAAATTTTAGCTGGCGTTACCACACAATTAGATAGCGAAGTTATATATGGTTCATTAAAAAATGTTTGGGCTAAGTATGGGGTAGAGTTTCTGTCTATGGATGAGGGCTTAGCAAAACACGCAGACTTAGTAAAAGAATATTTTGGAAAAGTCGTTCCTGCGGGTGACAATAAATTTTCTGCTTTAAATACAGCTGTTTGGTCAGGAGGATCATTTGTTTATGTACCACCTGGTGTTGATGTTAAACTACCACTTCAAGCTTATTTTAGAATCAACGCAAAGAGCTCTGGTCAATTTGAGCGAACTTTAATTATTGTGGATGAAGGGGCAAAAATTCACTACATCGAAGGTTGCACAGCCCCTCAGTTTAGTTCTAGCTCTCTGCATAGTGGGGTGATAGAAATTTTTGTCAAAAAAGGTGCCAGGTGTCAGTACACCACGGTCCAAAATTGGTATAAAAATATTTATAACTTAGTTACTCAGCGCGCCTTTGTAGAAGAAGAAGCAGAGATGATCTGGGCTGATTTTAATATGGGTTCAAAAAAAACTATGAAGTACCCAGGATTTGTTTTAGCTGGTAAAGGCGCAAAAGGTGAAGTATTATCCATGTCTTTGGCTGGCAGTGGTCAACATCAAGATACTGGTGCTAAGGCGATTCACCTAGCACCTCATACTAGCTCGACGATTGTTTCAAAATCTATTAGTAAAGATGGTGGCAGAGCTAGTTATCGCGGTTTAGTTTCTGTAGGCCCCAAGGCTCATCATAGTAAAAATACAGTAGTTTGCGATGCTTTATTGTTAGATCCCCAGTCTCGTAGCGATACTTATCCAGTGGATAAAGTTTTCAATTCTCAAGTAGAAGTCCAGCACGAGGCTACTATTTCTAAAATTGGCGATGATCAGTTATTTTATTTAATGAGCCGTGGGATTACGCAAAAAACCGCACGTAAGATGATTGTGAATGGTTTTATTGAAGATTTAGTGCGAAAGTTACCACTAGAATATGCGGTAGAGATGAATGATCTTATTGATCATGAGATGGAGGGTGGTATTGGATGAGAAAAATTGAATTAAAGAAACCAGGCAAACATGTGATTGAGCTTAAAAAACCAGGCAAACATGTTATCGAACTCACTCATGAGGGCGAGGAGGTAGAGATTGTGGGAATATTTGAAACTAAAGACGAAGAGCTGATGGAAGTGGAGGTAATTATTCATCACAGGGCCTCTAGTACTCAGGCGACCACTACCCTAAAAGGTGTAGCGCGAGATAAAAGCCAACTGAAATTTAAAGGGCGAATTATTATTGATAAAAATTGTGGTCAAAGTAATTCTTTTTTAACTGAGCGAATTTTGCTTTTATCAGATCAAGCTTACGGGGAAGTTACCCCAAATCTAGAAATTTTAACAGATGATGTGAAGTGCTCGCATGCAGCTACTATTAGCAATATTTCAGAAGAGAATTTATTTTATTTAATGAGCAGGGGCTTAAGTAAGAAAAAAGCTGAAGAATTAATTGTAGATGGGTTTTTGCGTTAATTATGTTGCGCTAACAGTTGATAAATTAACTATTGACACAGTTTTTCTTACATCATATACTTACATCATAATATGACATTGACCCAAGTTTTGCAGGATCAGGATTACTCTCATCGAACACAAATTTCTTTATCAAATTCGATGTATAGCAAATTAATGAAAGAAAAAGCTAATTTAAGTTTAGCTGGATTAATTAGAAAAATTATTACTAAATATTGGCAATCAGAAGAAGATAAAATGAAAAAAAGACAATACGCTATTCAAGTACTCTCAGAAGGTATATCTAGTCCTGCTCCTTCTCGTGACGAATTGGTTAAATGGCAACGCAATCTTCGTCGCGAAAAGAGAGAGCATTATGATTAGCTATGTGCTGGATTCAAATTTTATTATTAGAGCTTTTCACAAAAATAACCCTGAGCATATATTTCTTAAGAAAATTATTGGTAAAAATCAAATTTTTATTCCCACAATAGTAGTTGCTGAAGTTTTAACTAAAGTTAATCATGAAGAAAAGCGTTCTTTAAATGCATTGTTGGAATTTAGCCAGTTAGTGGATTTAGATTTTATGTTGGCTGAGAAAGCTGCGCAAATAAGGTATCAAACTTTGAAAAAGAAAAAAGTTTTTTTACTAGATTGTATTGTGGCAGCTACTGTTTTTAAGACTAAATCAGTACTGCTGACAAATAACACTAAAGATTATCTAGCTCTATCTATTAAATTGAAAAGTTTTTGAAGTGGTAGAATGATTACTATGCTTGGTTCACAAATGCTGAAGTCTCAATTTCCAATTTTATCGCGTCGCGTTAATGACAAGCCTTTAATTTATTTGGATAATGCAGCTACTTCTCAAAAACCTCAAGAGGTGATTGAAGCAATTTCTAATTATTATTCTCAACATAATTCCAATGTCCACCGCGGTGCACATCAGCTTTCTGATGAGAGCACTAATATTTTTGAAGAAAGTCGTCATACTATTGCTAAATTTTTTGTAGCTGATCCTGAGGAGCTAATCATTGCTCGCAATACTACTGAAGCCATAAATGGGGTAGCCTATGGCTGGGCAGACAATCATCTTAAAGAAGGCGATGTAATTGTTACTAGCTTTATGGAGCACCATGCTAATTTTGTTGTCTGGCAGGAAGTAGCTAAAAGAACTGGTGCAAAATTGGAGTTTATTGGGGTTGATGAACAAGGTAGGCTTAAGCTTGATGAGCTGGAAGATAAATTAAAAAACCTCCCAGTTCGTTTAGTAGCTTTAGTTCATGTCTCTAATGCCACTGGCACAGTTAATCCCATTAAAAAAATTAGCAAGTTAATTGCTAGCCACCAAAAAGAAACACCAATTAGGTTTTTACTTGATGGTGCTCAATCAGCTCCGCACATGAAAATTGACTTTCACCAATTAGATGTGGACTTTTATGCTTTTAGTGGTCATAAAATGTTAGCCCCGATGGGTGTTGGTGGATTATTGGTTAAAAAAGAATTATTAGAATCTGGTGAAATGCGTCCTTGGCTTTTTGGAGGAGGGATGATTTTTTCAGTTTTGCCAGAAGAAACTGAGTTTAATCCTGATTTAGCCGAGCGTTTTATTGCTGGTACCCCTGATGTGGCGTCAGTTGTGGGGTTAGCTGCGGCCTGTGAGTATCTAAGAAAACTAGATATGAGAAAAGTTGAGCAACATGACAGAGAGCTCGTGTTTTACACTTTAGAAAAACTTACACAAATTCCAGAAATAAAAATTATTGGTCCTACTAAACCCAAAGCAGGGCAATTACTAGATCGTTTAGGCTCGGTGGCATTTTTATATCAAGCTGTTCATGCGCATGATGTGTCACAAATTTTAGATAGCCAGGGAGTGGCAGTTCGCTCTGGCCATCACTGCACCATGCCACTGCATAATTATTTTGGTTGGCCAGCTACCACTAGAGCTAGTTTTTCAGTTTATACTTCTAAAAGCGACATTGATGCTTTGATTAAGGGATTAGAAAAAATCAAACAAGTTTTTAAATCATGACAGATGATTTTTATCGAGAAGCCATTGTTACTGAAGCTAGGCACCCCCAAAATTATGGTCCCCTAGGTGGGACTAATATTACTCAAAGTCAGGTAAATCCTTCTTGCGGAGATAGTGTAGAGGTTTATGTGAAACTAGATAAAGAAAAAAAGAAAATTTTAGATATTGGCTGGGAAGGCAACGGTTGTGTAGTTAGCATGGCGAGTATGAGTTTTTTGTCTGCAAGGGTAAAGGGAATGAGTTTAGCTGAAATTAATCAGCTTGGTCCTGATGATTTAAAACAAATGCTGGGAATAGAAGAAATTACTCCTTCAAGAGAAAAATGTATGATGGTGGGGTTAATAGCGATCCAGAAAGCAGTCTATTCATAAATAGGTAATGTATTTTGATGTATTTTGATAGACAAAGATAGAATTGATTGTTATAATTAATTTTGGTTAACTAAAATTAACATTTATAAATTGCTGTGGGGTTGAAATGCAGAAAGGCTCTACTGCGGGATGCGAGTAGACTTTGTTTTTACAAAGTATCGAAAGCATTACGATGAAGGCAAGTCGCCCTTCCAGCTCCACAACAGTTTATAATTTTTTAGATAATTATTTTTCTTTTTCTTTCTTAATCTAAAACAAGTTGAAACGTGATTGCTATTTTTTAATTTTTCTTTTTGGCTTGATTTTTCTAAACTACAAAAATAAAACTCGCCATCAATTTTTTTTAATAATCCAATATCTCCTCTTTTTGAACTTAGATTTCGATATAAATGATCTGGATGACTGGCAATTTTATCTAAGTTCTGTAATATAAAATAAAATTCCTCAGCAGGTTTTTTATCATAAAGATGTTTTAACATTCTTGTATTGGCATAAACTTTTAATGAAGTAAAATTTCCAGCCATTTTTACATCAGAGGTTAGATAACACACCAGGACTTCAACATTGGTTACGATTTCTTTAGCTTTCGTACCTTCAATATGATTTTGAAAAAGTTTTTTTAAAATTTTATCAGACACAACAAAACAATATTATCAAATGCAACCAATATTTAAAATTACTAGAATGTATACTAAAGAAACACCTAGCATACCCATGGAGAAAGTTTTTGGTGTGACCTAAGTCGGGGTAACTAGAATAGTAGTTAGAGTAAAACAAGTTTATTTTATGCAGATTTACGTTGGCTCTACAAATCCAGTAAAAGTTAATTCGGTTATCAACGCTGCCAGTGAAACCTGGCCAGAGGTAATTGTAAAAGGTTTTAGCACAAAGAGCGGGATTCCAGAACAACCTATTGGTGATTTAGTGACTAAAAAGGGGGCAGAAAATAGAGCTAAAGCGGTTTTAAATATTGCCAAAAAAGAGGGCATAAAAAAAGATTTTTTAGGGGTCGGTCTTGAAGGTGGAATTTTTTATGATCAAGATGATCTGATGTGGACTACGGTTTGGGCTGTAGTGATTGATAACAATGGTATTTTTTATCATGCTAATGGGGCACGTTTTCGCGTGCCTAAGATAGTTGCTGATCGTATCAAAAATGGCGGAGAAATGGGGCCAATTATTGCACAAGTGGTGGGCGAAGAAGATATCCGTAGCAAACAAGGCATGATTGGGGTGATTACTGAGGGTTTTGTAGACAGAACAGAAGAATATACAGGGATTGTTAAAATGGCGCTGGGGCTGTGGTACGGGCGGGAGTGGGAAAAAAAGTTATAAATTGTGTTATGATTTAGCATCATGACTCCACCTCAAACCTACACCGCTTGCCTAGAAGAGAAACTCCAGCATAATGATAGATTTACCCAGTTTAGTTTTGAGTTAATAAAGCCCCACCGCTTAGAATTCCGGGCAGGACAATATGTTTCGCTTAAAGTTTCTAAGCAAGGAGAGCGACGTTCTTATTCTATTTGTTCTACTCCAGACATAGATCATCAACTTGATTTATTAGTAGATTTTTTACCTGGTGGTCTGGGAGTTCAATTTTTTCAGAATCTTGAGTTTGGTATGGAAATTGAAGCCTTAGCCCCAATGGGACAATTTATTGTGCCTGAAAACTTAACAGTTGATCATCTAGTTTTTGTGGTCACTGGTTCTGGCATAGCTCCTTTTAAATCAATAATTGAAGATCAATTACGTAACAAACAAGATCCGCGCCAGATTACCCTTCATTGGGGCATGCGCCGGCCAGAAGATTTATTTTGGTTAGAGCAGTGGCAAGAACTAGATGGAGCTTTTACTAATTTCCATTTTCATCCCGTTTTATCTCAGGCTCCTACTGCTTGGACTCTCTGTCGGGGGCATGTCACAGATTGTTTAAGTATTCATGAGCGTCCAGTTAATGCAGCTTATTTTTTATGTGGCAATCAAACTATGATTAGCGATACAATTACATTAATAACTGAACAAGGAGTAAATAAAGAATTAATATTTACAGAAAAGTTTTATTAATATGTCAAATCAAACTAAGCAAATTAAACAAATCGGCAAATATAAAGTTGAAGTTATTCGCGATAAATGTATTAGCGCGGCTAGCTGTGTGGCAATAGCACCTCAGGTTTTTGATTTAGATGAAGAAGATTTAGCGATTATTATTTCTCAAGACGGCAATGATGATGAGACTAAATTGCTAGCTGCCCAAAGTTGCCCGACTATGGCAGTCATAGTGACAGACACAAAAAGTGGTAAACAAGTTTGGCCACCAGAAACAACAGATTAGTGAAGTTATTTTTTCAACGGGTATGAGCTAAGAATGAACCACTGGGCACGAACTGGGCATTGACAAAGCTAAGTTTTTGGAGAGAATTGAATCAGACCATATCAAATCATTAACAATTAGATTAAAAGGGGCTTTTATGAATCGGTTCAAGCAATATCTTCCTTTTGTATTTCCTACTGCTGCTATTATTTTAGTTATGATTTTAGCTGTGCGTTGGTACCGTCTCCGTAATGAGCAACTGGGTCAAATTTCAGAATTTGCACAAGGCATAGAAATTGAAGATCTCACAGGTGTTGAACAAAACATAGCGTTAAATGGAGTTCAGGATGTGCAAACTCTAGAGCTTGAAAGCGAAGATGAAACTGTTATTGGTGAGGTTAGATATGAGTTTGATCAAGACAAAGTTAAATTTAGTGTGACTACTTCTCTGCCAGAAACGCAAGACGCGCAATATCAAGTTTGGCTCAAGGAAGTTGGTGGCAGAGCTATTCGTAAAGCTTTTGCTTTAGATATGTTAAAGGGTGGTTACACTGGTAGTGCTGCTATCTCTGATGAGACTTTACCATTTGAAATAGTAGTGAGCAAAGAGATGATTGATGACAATCTGATGGAACAAGTTCTTCTTAGAGGTATTTTAGAAAAGACGGAATAAATAAGATTTGCTCTTGATAAGCCCGTCTGGTATGGTAGTCTATAATAGTATAAACAAATCCCCGAGACACCGGGGGAACTAAAAAAGGAGTATCTATGGCAGATGCCTACAGTTACACCAATAGTAAGGGTCAAACCTACTATTTACACACCCGTGAGGTTACCCTCAAGAATGGTCGTGTACAACGAATTTATTATTTTGCTCGAGATGTGCGACCAGAGCAAGCACTTGAAGCAGTGCCTGAGGGCATGGAAGTGATTGAAACCGAACGCACCGGCATGCCGGTTCTTCGAAGAATTCGCACTGAAGAATAAAATTTTTTACACAAAATTCAGAAAACCCTTGGCAATAAACCAGGGGTTTTTTGTTACAAATTTTCCCTTAATCCACAAACTTTAACCCACAAAATTTAATTAACCTTTGATCCATCATCAACCCCTGATATGATTAATACATGCACAGCATTTTACGTACCAGCTACTTTTCCTGCGTTTTACTTGAAAAAGCAGGGTCCGTAATATGAAAATTTATTTAGGCGCTGATCATCGAGGATTTGAGCTAAAAGAACAACTCCGGACTTGGTTGCAAAATCAAGGTTTTGAGGTAATTGATTGTGGCAATGCTATTTATGACCCCGATGATGATTTTTCAGATTTTGCTTTTAAGGTAGCACACAGAGTTTCGCTAAATCCTGATTCAAGGGGAATTGTAATTTGTGGTTCTGGGGTAGGTGTTAATATTGCAGCTAATAAAGTTAGGGGCATCAGGGCTTCAACGGGCATCAATGTGGATGAAGTTCGTCATGCTCGTAAACACGATAATTTAAATGTACTAGCAGTTTCTTCAGACTACTGTTCTTTAGAAGTAACTCAAGAAATGATTACTGCTTTTATTACTGTCCAATTTGAGCCAAAAGAGCGTTTTTTGCGCCGGCTAAAAAAAATAACTGATTATGAATCTTTATCCTAGTATCCTCACATCATCATTGATTGAGTTTAAAAAACAATTGACTTGGATTGCCCAGAGCCAAGTAGTTGAGGTAATTCAAATAGATATTATTGATGGTTATTTTGCTGATAATTTTACCCTAACCCCCTCAGATTTAATTCAAGTAGATTATGGTGAGCTACGCTTAGACTTTCACCTAATGACGCAGGAGCCGATAGATTTTGTTCAAGAAATGGTGCCACTTAAAGAACATTTGCCAGTACGAGCAATTATTGCTCAGGTAGAAAGAATGAGTAGTCAAGGAGAGTTTTTTCAAGAGGTCAAAAAACATACTTGGAAAGCTGGTCTGTCGCTTGATTTATATACTCCAGTAGAAGCCATTGATCCAGAGAGTTGGCCAGAATTAGACATTGTGCAGTTAATGACAATTAAATATGGTTTTCAGGGTCAAGAGTTTAATCAAAATGCTCTGGAGAAAATAACAGAAATTCGTCAGCAGTTAATCAATCACGATCTAGAAATTATTATCGATGGTGGAGTTAAAAAAGAACAACTAAATCAACTGTTGAAAAATAAAATTGGCGGAGTAACAGTTGGGAGTGGTTTTTGGAAATCTGATGATCCAGTGGGGTCAATTATTAAATACTCCCAGTTGATTGAGCAGGCAGGCACAGATTAAACTAGAAGTATGCGAACTCAAATCAACATTCCACCACAACAAGTTCACTCCAGCATTCGTTGTGTGGCTATTTTTGGGAGTGCGGATGTAGATGAAAAACATCCCTTGTATCAAGAAGCTTTTAATGTTGCTCGATATTTGGCCTATCATGATAAAGTGGTTGTAGATGGTGGTGGTCCTGGAGTGATGGCTGCAGCTACCGCTGGTGCAGAGGCTGCTGGTGGGGAAACCATTGCTATTACTTTTTATCCTAAGGATATGCCTGAGTTTGAAGGTCGTGATGGGGAAAATAACGCAGATAAAGAAATAAAAACTGCTAATTACATTGAGCGCATGTTTGGGTTAATTAATTATGCTGATGCTTTTGTTATTTTTCAAGGTGGAACTGGGACGTTAAGCGAATGGAGCACAGCTTGGTTATTGGCACATCTTTATTATGGTAATCACAAACCTTTAATTTTATATGGAGAATTTTGGCATGAAGTTATGCATATTATTGATAAGTATTTTTTTATTGGCGAGAAAGAAAAGAAAGTCTATAAAATCGTCAAAAATGAAGAAGAGATGATCCAAGCTCTAAATGAGTTTGAACAAGAGCTAGAGGAAAGATGTGGTTTGCCTCGTTTAGAAAAATTGGAAAAAAAAGAAACAGGAGAGGCTCAGGATGCATGATGTAATTACTATTGGCTCAGCTTTGGTAGATATTTTTATTAATTCTAATAATTTTGCACTCAAAAAAGAGACATCTGGAGGTTTGTGGTTGTGTGAGCAATATGATGAAAAAATTGAAGTTGATAGCTTTAAGGTCACTACAGGTGGTGGAGGAAGTAATACCGCGGTTGGCTTCTCCCGGATGGGATTTAAAACCGGTGTGGTGGCAGAGCTAGGAGTAGATGTTTGGGCTCAGGTGGTGCTTAATGATTTTAAACAGGAGGGCGTTGATACTTCTCTACTTATTAGTGAGCGAAAGGAAGAAACTGGGGGTAGTATTATTTTATCAGCTCCAAATGGTGGAAGAACAATAATGGTACATCGAGGCGCAGCTTCGATGTTGGATGAACGAGATATTCCCGAACATGTATTGAGTCAAGCTAAGTGGATTCATTTGTCTAGTATTTCTGGGCAGATAGATGCTCTACGTAAGATTTTTGCAGTAGTTAACCGGAGTAAACGCCAGCTTTCTTGGAATCCCGGCAATGCAGAAATTAAATTATTAAATTCAGGTCAATTTAGCTTAGTTGGTTTATCTATCGTAGTCTTATTTGTAAATCAAAAAGAATGGCAGAATTTGGCTCCGGTTCATAATCAGTTACATCAGCAATGCCAGCAGATTGTGGTAACAAACAGTGAAAAAGGCGGGAAAGTCTATCACGCAGGCGGAATTAATCCAGATGAATATGAGGGTTTGGCAACCAAAGTTATAGATGGCACAGGCGCTGGAGATAGCTTTGCAGTGGGTTATGTATCTGCAATTTTAAATGGTCGTGGTTTAAAAAATCAAATTCTCTGGGGAAAGAAAAATGCTGCTAGTGTTATTGAGAAAATTGGTGCTAAAGATGGATTATTGACCAGAGATCAATTAGAGAAAGCTGTATAATAGAGTTTATCCTGTCTTATGTCTGATTATCGTCAAGTCCTCCAGCAAGAGATTCAAGATCTTAAAAATCGCGTGGCACAATCTCAGTTGCCAGACGAGATGCATCGCAAGGTTTCAAAAGATATTGTGGCTCTAGAGCGATCAGTAGAGCTTGGTAGTTATGATGAAAAGTACGAAAAAGTTAGCAAATATATCGAGTGGGTTTTAAAAATTCCTTGGAAAAAGACTACCAATGATAGACTAGATATCGCTCTCACTAAGGAGATTTTTGATAAGCATCATTATGGCATGGATGATGTTAAAGACCGTTTTTTAGAATATGTTTCTGTTCTTAATTTGCGCCAAACGCAAGACTCAGGCAGTGAGTTTCGGGCTCCGATTTTATTACTGGTTGGTTTGGTGGGTACCGGTAAAACTACGTTTGCCTTTTCTCTAGCCGAAGCACTTGAGCGTAAGCTAGTGCGTATTCCATTTGGTGGCATGGGTAGTGCTAAAGATTTACGAGGAAACTCGCGCTTAATTCTTGGTTCAGAGCCAGGAAGAGTGGTGAGGGGTGTTTGTGAGGCTGGGGTTAGAAACCCAGTGATTTTATTAGATGAGATTGACCGGGTTACCAAGGAAGCCAATGCTGATATTATGGGTGTATTAATTGAGCTTTTAGATCCAGCTCAGAATAATAAGTTTGTAGATGATTATATTGATTATCCATTTGATTTATCTCAGGCAATTTTTATTGCTACCTGCAACAACACTCGTGATATCTCTACTGCAGTTTTAGATCGTATGGAAAAAATCAGCATGCCTTCATATACTGACGAAGAAAAAATTAAAATTGCTAAGGATTATCTCTTGCCTCAGTTATTAAAAGAAGCAAGTCTTAAGGAGGGACAATTTATTATTCTGGATGATGTTTGGCCACAGATGGTGCGACCACTTGGTTTTGATGCAGGGATTAGAACACTACAGCGAAATCTTAAGGGCGCAGTGCGTAAATCAGCTAGAATTATTGTGGAAAAAGGTTATTCGGAGGTGATTATTACTAAAGAAAATGCTAAAATTTTCCTTCCACAGTATTGATCTGTTAAGATATACTAGACGAATTATTGACTTAGAAAGGTTATTTTTATTATGTCTAAATTAGAAATCGTTCCCCTTGGTGGGATGGGTAAGGTTACCCAAAACATGTATTTGTATATTTATGATCAAGAAATCTTGATTGTTGATTGTGGGATTGGTTTCCCAGATAGATATATGCCAGGGATAGATATTTTAATTCCCGATATATATTATTTACTTCGGTTGATAGAACAAGGTAAAAAAATTGTTGGCATGCTACTCACCCATGGTCATGATGATCATATTGCAGCTACTGCTTATATTTTGCCAGAATTACCAAATGATTTTCCAATCTATGCTTCTCCCCTAACAGCTGGTTTTGCTAAGCAACGAATGGGTGATGACGGTGGAGCTAAACGTGAAATAACAGTGATTAAGGACAAGAAAACATTTGATGTTGGTCAATATTTTAAAGTGACCCCGTATGCTGTTACTCACTCTGTTCCAGACACTAAGCATTTTACTATAGAGACTCCAGAAGGAATAATTTATCACGGCACTGATTTTAAGCTCGATGATCATCCCGTTGATGGGGTTAAAACAGATCTAGATTCAATTCAAGAGATTGGAAAAAAAGGCGTATTGTGCATGCTAATTGATTGTTTGCGGGTAGAAAAATCAGAACGCACTCTTTCAGAATCAACTACTGGTCCAGCAATTGAAAAAGCTATGGCACAAACTCAGGGTAAGTTTGTTATTACCCTGATGAGCTCACATATCCATAGGATTCAACAGGCTGTAAATGCAGCTAAAAAACATCAACGCAAAGTAGTTTTTATTGGTCGCAGTGTAGAACAAAATGTGGAAACTGCACTCGAGTTGGGTAAATTAGATATCTCTAGAGAGACTTTAATCGATAAACGGGATATTGATGACTATCGCGATGAAGAGTTATGTGTGATTATTGCTGGCAGTCAAGGTCAGGAAGGTTCATCGATGATGAGAGCTATCTTTGGCGACCATCGCTTGATTAGAATCAACCCCCATGACTTAGTGGTGTTCTCAGCAGGTCCAATTCCAGGCAATGAGCTAAATTATTTTGGGGCGATTGATGAGCTTTCTCGAAATCGAGTCAGAGTGTTATATCCTGCAATTATGCCTAATTTGCATCAATCTGGTCATGCTAGCGCACCAGAGCAAAAAGACTTAGTAGATTTAATTTCACCAAAATATGTTATGCCTATTGGTGGAGCTGATAGACATAGGCTTAAGTTTGTGGAATTTGTGACTGCGCCTTTGGGGATCAAAGATCAGCAGGTTTTACTCCCAGATGATGGCGATGTAGTTTCTTTTGTAAATGGGCAAGTTAAAATTAAGAATAGCTTTGAAGTAAGGCCACGCATGGTGGATGGGAAGGGAATTGGCGATGTAGGACCGGTAGTACTATCAGATAGACGAGCTCTGGGAGAAGCTGGTATTATTGTTTTAGTTATCCCTAAAATTAAGGGTCGTTTAGATTTACTCAACATGCTAGTTGTTTCTCGCGGGTTTGTATTTATGAAAGAAGCAGATGAAGTAATTAAGTTTATTAAAGATGAAACCGCTAAGATTATTAATAGTCTTAAGGGCGACATTTCTGATTATAAATTTAAGCAGGCTATTGATAGGCGTCTGAGTAAAAAACTTTATAAAATTATTCAGCGCGAGCCACTTATTGTGCCGGTTATATACGAAGTAAGATAATTCAAAGTTCTTATGGCAAGAAAACGAAAATATAAAAAACGCAAAAAGAAACAACCTGTTGTTTTAAAGATTAAAAAAGAAACCACACATTCTATTGCGGGCACAGCGTTGATTGTTTTGGGGTTGTTAGTGACAGTGTCTTTTTCTGGTCAAGGTCAGCTTTTGGCTAAAGTCAATCAATTTTTAATCCGTGAACTAGGCTTTAGCATGTTATTTTTACCTTTTGTATTTATTTCAGCTGGCTTGGTTATGTTTCAGACTAAGTGGAAGTGGTCTAAGCCTCATGTGTTGCTTGGAGTAATTTTATTAATGTTGGGTAGCATGGGAGCTCTTAAAGCTGGTGATATTGGTGAAAAAACATTTGTTAATTTTGCTCAACTTCTTTCAACCACAGGTGCTTACGTAGTTTTTTTTGGAGTTTTAATAATTGGATTATTAATAATGCTCCAGCTTTCTTTTGCAGAAATAGTAGAAGGACTTTTTAAGATGAAAGAAAAACGACAAAAGAAACAGGAAGAAAAAGTGACTCAAAAAGTAGAAAAAGAAATCAAAAAGGCTAAGGGCTTTCAGTTGCTTAAGTTAAGTCTGCCTTTTAGTAGAAAAGGTGAGATGAAGATCAACCAGGGTGAAGATGGAACTGCCCAGTCTACGCAAAAACAAAACGATGGCCAAATTGGAACTGCTGTTGAAGGAAAAGCTCCGCCAATTATTCCAGCTGATGGAGATAATCCCCCAGGATTGTCTGACACCACAGTTAATACACGTCAAATGATATGGGAGTATCCACCGCTGTCACTATTGTCTTCATCTAGAGGTGGTGAAGCAGATCGAGGTGATGTAAAGGAGAATGCTCAGATTATTGAAAACACCCTCGACTCTTTTGGTATTAAAGCTAGTGTGGTGGAGGTCAATTATGGACCTTCGGTGACTCAATATGCTTTAGAAATTTCTAAAGGAACTAAGTTAAGTAGAATTACTAATTTATCAATTGATTTAGCACTGTCTTTAGCTGCTCCAACTGGTCAAATTAGAATTGAAGCCCCTATTCCAGGAAGATCTTTAGTGGGAATAGAAGTACCTAACCATGCAGCAGAATTTGTGACGCTAAAGACTATGCTTTCAGCACCACAGATGAAAAAGCACAAAAGTAAACTAGCCTGGGCAATGGGTATTAATGTTAGCGGTAAGCCTATGATTGTAGATGTGGCCGCTATGCCGCATATATTGGTAGCTGGTGCGACTGGATCTGGGAAATCAGTGGGAATCAATAGTTTCTTATGCAGTGTTTTGTTTAGAGCAAGCCCGGCTGAAGTAAAGTTTATTTTAATTGATCCAAAAAGGGTAGAATTAACTGGTTTTAATGGCATTCCGCATTTATTAACTCCAGTGATTGTTGATCCTAAGAAAGTTATTTCAGCCCTGAAATGGTCAGTAGTAGAGATGGAAAATCGTTATAAGAAATTGGCAGAAGTTGGGGTGAAGAACATTGCTGGCTATAATGAATTAGCTGGCTTTGCGGCTATGCCTAGTATTGTAATTGTTATTGATGAATTAGCTGATGTAATGCTATTTTCTCCATCAGAGGTAGAAGAGGCTATTACACGAATTGCTCAGATGGCTCGGGCGGTTGGGATCCACTTGGTTTTATCTACTCAGCGGCCGTCTGTAGATATCATTACTGGTTTGATTAAAGCTAATATTCCTGCCAGAGTAGCTTTTAATGTCTCATCAATGACTGACTCACGGGTAATTTTAGATCAGCCGGGTGCAGAGAAACTTTTAGGCAAGGGAGATATGCTTTTTATTCCGCCTACTCAAGCTAAACCAATGCGTATTCAGGGAACTTATGTGAACGATAAGGAAACCAAGCAGTTAATGGATTTCCTTAAATCTCAAGGCCAACAGCCAGATTATGAAGAAGAGATTATTAGTAAATATAAAACCGGAATGGTAGTTGGAGCCCAAATTGGACCAGCTGGTAAGGAAGTGGATCCACTTTTTAATGAAGCTGTAAAATTATTTGCTCAGTATGATAAAGCTAGCTCTTCATTGATCCAGCGACGGTTGTCGGTTGGTTATGCGCGAGCGGCACGGATTTTAGACCAACTCCACGATGCAGGATTAGTTGGGCCTAATGTTGGCAGTAAGCCACGAGAGGTAAATATGGAAGTCATTAGAAATTATCTTAGTCAGCCTGAGCGGGTTGAAAACTAGATTATGGGTTAAAGGACAAAGCGTGTTGGTTCAAGCGTCCTAGCTTTTGAGATTATTTTGACGGCGTTGTAAATTTAGCTCTAGCTCTAGGAGTCAAGACTTCCCAGATTAATCTAAGTAAAGACTTGGTTTGCCATTCTAAAAATGGGGCACGGGGATTATCAATATGAAAATTGCTAATTAGTAGATCAGCTTGTTTGGGAGCGGTGGCTAGCTCCCATAGAGTACGAGTGAGGCGAGCTTGATAATCATCTCTGATGTTTGGTAGCCAATCGCGAGCGTATTTTTGGTAAGTGACGTGTGGCATTACAAATACTCTAAGAACAAAGAGTTTTTCTTCAGCCTTTTTGGTTATGAATTGTTTCTTGGTTATAAACTTGGTGACTTTAGGCCAGGCGGTCATCTCTACATGAGTGACAATAATTGGCTCAGGGCGTAAAAGAGCATCAGTTAGACTAATTTTAGGCAAGCCATATAGTCGGTTGCCTTGTGTGACCCATTCTAAAAGCTCGTTGTTATTAATGGCTGTTTTAAAAGTAGCTTGGGTGTCATAGAAGTAATAATCTATGGCGTGTTTTTCTTCTTGGCGTGGTGCTCTTGAGGTGGCAGTGATAATTTTAAAGATAGAGTTTGGATATAGCTGACTAATTTTTTCACGAATAGCATCTTTACCACCACCAGCCACACCAGATAATAACAATAAAACTTTAGAATAT
>JAHJBU010000095.1 GCA_018813375.1 Patescibacteria group bacterium | reverse complement strand
CCAATTTATGTTATCAAGAGTTCCTTTAACAGATTTTTGATCTAGATCTGCACCTTCCACAGTAAGGCCTTTAAGTAAGGCTTCCATTAAAATTGTCCCTGATCCACAAAATGGATCATAAAGCACTTGGTTTGTGATACTAGCATTATTAAGTCCTTGGGCGATGTTAACCATGATGCGAGCCACTTTTGGGGGTAGCATGCCCTTTTTTATATCAGCGTAAGGTTTCCCTCGGTCTCTTTTTGTCCAATCATCAATATTTTGAATAGAGATAGTTTTAGCTAAAATTAGCTTATTGCTGTCGTTAATAATAACTAATTCCTCAACATTTTGATGAAGCAAAACAGCTGCTGATAAACCTTGGCTTTTAGACTCGATATATCTTGATTTGAGACCAAGCGCAAGAAGTTCTTTTTTAATAGTAGAGAAATTTATTTTAGGTAAATTTTGATTACCTAGGATAGAGATACTAAAAATGACTTTACCAGATTTGGAAGATAAATAATCTATAATTTTAGCCTCGATCTCTGTAGTGGAATTAGTTTGAAGTTTGGTTACCTGGAGAAAAGTTTTTACCAATCCACCAGATTGCTGTTGAATAGTTTTTATATCTAACTCTTTTTTTGTTTCTAGCTTTGCAAATTGAGAAGAAAGAGGGACTGGTTTATCAGTAAGTAGGTATTCAAGCTCAAGTAATGATAATTTTGGTGTGTTTCCCAATTTAAAAAAATAAGTAGGCATGAAATTAGTATACCTTTTAGTTGTTGTTCTAGCTGTTGATTTTTACAACTTCAACTGTGCTTTGAGGTTGGCGATGGCCATATACTTTACGATAGCGAGATTTAGCTCTAAATTTTCCTACGCGTAGCTTTTTACTACGGCTATGGCTTAAAAGATTTAGAGTTACTGAGGCTTTTTCAATTAGAGGCGTGCCAATTTGTTGGCTTTTTTCATCACAAACCATGAGAACTTCGTTAACATTAAATTCCTTGCCCTCTTCTTGGTCTAGGCGGTCTAAGGTAAATTTGTTTCCAATTGCAACTTTCAATTGTCTACCACTGAGTTGAATTATGGCGTATTTTAGCATTCTTATTCTTTCTGTGTAAGAAATAGCAATTATAACATGATTTTAAGACAGGTGTAGCACTGCCTTGGGCTGAGTTTGATTTGCAATAGATTGTATTACTGCAAACATAAAGCTTAAAGATAGTATGGAGCTACCTCCATAAGATAATAGCGGTAAGGTTAAACCAGTAATTGGTAGTATCCCGATGTTCATACTAATATTAATTCCGGCTTGCATAGTAGTCATGATTGCAATAGCCATGCAGTAGCGTAGAGCCAAGGGTGATGATGTTTTGCGTCCTGTGATGATGATAAAAGAAATCAAAGCAACATAAAGTGAAATTACCACTATTGCACCAATAAATCCAAATTCTTCTGCAAGCGAAGCAAAGATAAAATCAGTTTGGCGTTCTGGGAGAAACCTAAGGTGGGATTGAACTCCTTGGCCCAATCCTTTGCCTAAGAGTTGTCCAGAGCCAGCAGCAATTAAAGCCTGGCGAGCATTATAGCTTGATCCTTGGAGATCTTGTTTTGAGTTGATAAAGCTAGTAATGCGTTGTTTTTGATATGGTTTAAGTACAAGCATCCAAGAAAAAATAATTCCAATCACTGAGATTCCTATCAACATTATAATTTTTTTCCAAGAAATATCACTTAAAAAAAATAATTGAACCAGTGCTTATTAAGTAAACTAGAGTAGTCCCTAGGTCTGGTTCAATTAAAATTAAGATAGCTGACAAGCTAATGATAAGCAGGGCTTTTAGTAATCCTATTAGATTGTTTAAAGGTTGTTTTAGGATTAATAAAACAAAAATAGTAGCTGGAATAGCTAATTGGGATGGTTGAGCATTAAAAATATTAAAAATAGGAATCCAACGACCAGTTTTTTCTGTAAATACACCAAATAGGTAAGAAACAATTAATAAAAAATTGACCAAGATGTATATAGGCAAAGAAAGACGAAGTAATTGCTCAAACTCGATTTTAGAAACAAAAAAGAAAATAATGAAGCTAATAATAAAAAAGATGGTTTGTGTATTTGCTAATTCTGGAGCTACGCTTTTTAGCGTTAGTACGCTAATTAAAGCCAATGAAATCATCAGAGCTGGTAGTAGCCAATGTTTCATGAAGTTATTATACGCAACTCTAAACCTTTGCTAAGTAGAGTGTTGGTTTTAGCTTCAATTTCTTTTTGCCAATCTATAGGCCAGCTTGGGACTTGTGCATTTACTTGCGCTGTAAGTTTTAAACCAGCTTTTTTACGAAGTTTTTGAATGTCTCTCATTAGCTCTCTAGCTTCACCTTCAGCCTTGAGTT
>JAHJBU010000094.1 GCA_018813375.1 Patescibacteria group bacterium | reverse complement strand
CTAGTGGTGGAAATTGAATACTTCATTGCTTTAAGTAAGGAACCTAAAATTAACGAAGTACCCCCCCTCTCCCCAATTGATCAAAATCAACTCCGTTCATTTTATAAAAACTTTTCTCTAGCCGATGCGCAAATTATTAAAGATATTGAAAGTACAACTAACCATGATGTTAAAGCCATTGAATATTTTATCAAGCAAAAAATCGCTGACACGCCGTTGCAAAAATATTCTGAATTTATCCATTTCGCCCTGACGTCTGAAGATATCAACAATATTGCTTACTCGCTGATGTGGCAGCAGGGAGTTAGAAAAATTTATCTGCCTAATATTATAAAAGTTTATCAAGCCATTCTAGATTTTGCCCAACAAAATAAAAACCAACCCATGTTATCTTTAACACACGGGCAAAGTGCCACTCCAACTACAGTAGGTAAAGAATTTTTAGTTTTTGCTGCCCGTTTAAAACGTCAGGTTGATTATTTAGAGCAACATCAGCTGCTGGGAAAATTAGCTGGTGCCACTGGCACTTGGAGCGCGCAGGTTATTGCTTATCCAGAAGTTGATTGGCTGGAATTTAGTAAAAAATTTATTAATTATTTAGGCCTAGAGCCAAACTTAATTACCACGCAAATTGAACCGCACGACTCTATAGCTGAAAGTTATCAAGCCATTGAACGGATTAATAATATTTTAATTGATTTTACTAGAGACGTTTGGCTCTACATCAGCCGGGGTATTTTAGGACAAAAGAAAAAAGCAGGTGAAGTTGGCTCTAGTACTATGCCACATAAAATTAATCCGATTCAATTTGAAAATGCCGAAGGTAATCTAGGTTTAGCTAACGCTTACTTCTCTCACCTCTGCCAAAAACTGCCCGTCTCCAGAATGCAACGCGATTTATCTGATAGCACAGTCTTAAGAAATCAAGGCGTACCGCTCGCCCATTCTCTATTAGCCAATAAAAATATTCTCAAAGGCCTGTCGCGCCTAACAGTTAATCAGTCAAAACTGGAACAAGAGTTAGACGAACATTGGGAAGTCTTATCAGAAGCTATCCAAACTATCCTGCGCAAAGTCGGCTATAATCAAGCTTATGAAAAACTGAAAGACCTAACCCGCGGCCAAAAAATAACTCAAAAATCTATACAAACATTCATAAATAATCTAAACATCCCCCAAATAGAAAAACAAAAATTGCTTAAACTAACTCCCCAAACTTACACCGGTCTAGCAGAAAAATTAGTCAATATTTAACTTTTTACTTTCTACTTTAAACTTTTTACTAAGTAAATATGTGTGGCATCATCGGTATTTTCTCCCACCAACCAGTCGCTAGTGAAGTCTACGACGGACTAATCCATTTACAACATCGCGGTCAAGACGCGGCTGGTATTTGTACTTGCGGAGAAAATTTCCACCTTAAAAAAGGCAGTGGACTAGTGCGGGATGTTTTTCACCAAGGCCATATGGATCGCTTGCTCGGCAACTGGGGCATTGGCCACACTCGCTACTCCACGGCCGGCACCAGAACCGGTTCAGAAAATGCCCAACCATTTACTGTTCATTCCCCCTATGGCATTGCCATGGCTCATAATGGTGACCTGACTAATTATCGTGAAATAAAAAAAGAGCTGGCAGAAAAAGATAAACGGCACTGCAATTCAAGTTCTGACACAGAAGTTATTCTTCATGTCTTTGCTTCTAAGTTGCAAGAAATAAATGGCGGTGGAACAGGAGAATTTTTTGATCAAATCTGCACAGCAGTTAATTCTGTTTACGATCGCTGCACTGGTGCTTATTCAGTCGTGGGAATTATCAAGGATAAAGGCATGATTGCTTTCCGCGACCCGCACGGCATCCGGCCGTTGGCTTGTGGCATGAGAAAAAATGAAAATGGCAGTTATGATTATATTTTCTCTTCAGAAAATACTATGTATTATCCACTGGGTTTTGATTTTAAAGGTGATGTTCAGCCCGGCGAAATTGTCTATATAAATGAAAAGGGTAAAATGTACAGCCGCCAGCTGCGCAAGGCCATGTTCACGCCTTGCATATTTGAATATGTTTATTTAGCCCGGCCCGATTCCATGATTAACAACATCAGCGTTTATCGTGCCAGATTAAGAATGGGGCAAAATCTGGCCAAGCGCTGGCAAAAATTATTTCCCCATGTCACGCCTGATATTGTTATACCGATTCCTTTCAGCTCAAACACGGCTGCCTTATCAATGGCTCACGGTTTAGGTGTGCGCTATTCTGAAGGTCTTTATAAAAATCCTTTTATTGGCCGCACTTTCATTATGCCTGGTCAAGCCAATAGAAAAAAATCCATCCTACAAAAATTGTCGCCCCAAGAAGTGGAAATTAAAAATAAAAATATTATGCTAGTAGATGATTCTATTGTCCGCGGCAATACGAGCAAACTAGTAGTTGATTTAGTCCGCCACGCTGGCGCCAAAAGAGTCTTTTTTGTCTCAGCCTGTCCGCCAATCAAGTACCCTGATTTTTATGGTATTGATATGCCCACCAGAGGCGAACTTATTGCCACTGATAAAACAACCGAAGAAATTCGGGAAATAATCGGGGCTGACATTTTGTATTATCAACAAATTGACGACTTGGTTGAAGCTGTCACGCGCAAAGGCGAGCATAATATTGATCGCCCCTCCATGCCTTATCTTGATGGCTGGTATGTGACTGGCGATATTGACGAGAATAGGATGAAAGAGTTGGAGGGAGAGAAAAGATGTTAATAAGCAAAATAAGCAGAGTAAGTTTATAAGCAAATTAAGTATTTGAAAAACTTAATTCTTATAGCTTAATCTGCCTATTCTGCTTAATCTGCTTACTTATATGCTTAATCTGCTTATTATCGGCTCTGGCGCTCGTGAACACGCCATCGCCCGCGCTCTCAAACGTTCACCCCAAGAAGCCAATTTATTCTGTTTTGGCTCGTCAAAAAATCCGGGTATTTTTGCCTTATGCTTTGACTACAAAATTGGTTCACTCACTAATCCAGCCGACATCCTAGATTTTGCTCAAGAAAAAAATATTGACTGGGTGATCATTGGACCCGAAGCGCCACTGGAAGCCGGCGTGGTTGATGTATTGGCGATCAATAATATTCCTTGCGTCGGGCCTAAAAAATTACTGGCTCAAATTGAGACCAGCAAATCTTTTGCCCGCAATTTATTAACCGAATACAACATCCCCGCCTGCCCTAAATATAAATATTTTTTTACAATTGATGGCGTCAGAGATTTCATCGCTGAACTGGATAACAATTACGTCATCAAAGCCGATGGCCTGATGGGAGGCAAGGGCGTTAAGGTGGCTGGCGAGCATCTGTATAATCTGGAAGATGCCATTAGTTGGTGCCAACAAATTTTTGCTCAAGGCCAAAACTTTATTATTGAAGAAAAACTAATTGGCCAAGAATTTTCTCTGATGAGCTTTTGCGATGGAATTAATTTAGCCCACATGCCCGCTGTCCAAGACCACAAGCGTGCCTATGTGGGCGACACTGGCCCAAACACTGGCGGCATGGGCAGTTATTCTGACACTAATCATAGCTTGCCATTTTTAACAGAAGAAGACATTAAGCAAGCCCAAGATATAAATCAAAAAACTGCCACTGCTCTGCGCGCTAAATTTGGCGAAGGCTACAAAGGCATTTTGTACGGCGGCTTTATTGTTACCAAAGATGGGGTAAAATTGATTGAATACAATGCCCGCTTTGGCGATCCGGAAGCTATGAATGTCCTGCCAATTTTAGAATCTGATTTTATGGCTGTTTGCCAGGCAATTATAAACGGCAATTTAGCTGAGCAAGAGGTAAAATTTGCCAACCAAGCGACCGTTTGTAAATATCTTATCCCTGAAGGCTACCCTGATAATCCAGTTAAAAATAAAAAAATCTATGTCTCTGATGTAGCTAATAAAGATCAACTTTATTACGCCGCGGTTGATGAACGTCATGATGGCCTGTACGAAACCGGCAGTCGCGCGGTAGCTATTGTCGGCATCAGTGGCAGTATTTCTGAAGCGGAAAAAATCGCTGAAGCCAATATTAAAAAAATCAAAGGCCCGCTGTTTCATCGTGATGATATTGGCACCCCAGAATTAATCCAAAAACGCATTGATCATATGAACCAAATCCGAAAAAATAATTTGGTAAATTCTGGTCATTTTGGTAATTTGTGTTCTAAAAAATCTAATAGCAAAATCAAACTAGCAATCTTAGGTTCAACCAAAGGCACAGACCTGCAAGCTATTATTGATGCGATAAATAGTAATGAACTTAACGCCTCTATCGAAATTGTCATTAGCAATAAAGAAGCTGCTTATATTCTAGAGCGAGCTAAAAATTATAACATTCCTAATTTGTTTATTTCCCAAAAAGACAAAACCCGCGAAGAATTTGATTCAGAAGTATCGAAAATTCTACAAGAAAAACAAGTTGACCTAATCTTGCTCATCGGCTACATGAGAATTCTCTCTACTCCCTTCGTACAAAAATGGGCTAAGAAAATTATCAATGTCCATCCTTCCCTCCTGCCCAAGTTTGCTGGAGGTATGGATTTAAACGTGCACGAAGAAATTATTAAAGCTGGCGAAACTGAAACCGGCTGTACAATTCACTACGTTGATGAAGGCGTGGATACAGGCGAAATCATCATGCAAAAAAAATGCCCAGTTGAACCTTGGGACACGCCTGATAGTCTGAAGGCTAAGGTACAAAAACTAGAAGGTGAGGCGTTTGTTGATGTAATTAAAAATTGGGAAGTGAATCGTCATCCTGAGCCCTTCGACTCCGCTCAGGACAAGCTTCGTCGAAAAATCCCGTCGCTTTCTGCAACTTCTTCCACATCTTCACGGGATCCTTCTACCCCGATGAACATCGGGGCTCAAGATGACGAATCTAAACTGAACACCAATCTTACTCAAATCAAACGCGTGTTAATTTCTGTATCAGACAAAACCGGCATTGTAGAGTTTGCTCAAGAATTAAATAATTTAGGTGTGGAAATAATCTCCACTGGCGGTACCGCGAAAAAATTATCAGAGGCCAATATTCCAGTTATAGAAATCTCTGACTTCACTGGCTTTCCTGAAATGATGGACGGCCGAGTTAAAACTTTGCACCCGCTAGTTCATGCCGGTATTTTAGGCTTGCGTGATAAACATTCAGACCAAGCTCAAGAACATAATATCAAATGGATAGATTTAGTCGTTTGCAATCTTTATCCTTTTTCGGGGACTATACAAAAGCCAGATGTAACGGAAGAAGAAGCGATTGAAAATATTGATATAGGCGGACCAACGATGATTAGAAGCGCGGCCAAAAACGTTGGCTGGGTTGGCGTGATAGTAAATCCAGCTGACTACACTCCCCTGCTGCAAGAAATAAAAGATCAGCAAGGTTTAACACTAGAGACTAGAAAAAAATTAGCTGTCAAAGCTTTTGGCCATACCGCGCAGTATGATACGATTATTCATAACTATTTTTCTTCTGGTCTGTCATCGCGAGTCCCGACCGAGACGGGATGTAGCGATCTCGTTGGCAGTGAGATTGCGACGTCGCCCTTGGGGGATCCTCGCAATGACAGTAGTCAAGATAAATTCCCAGAAGATATTAATATTACTTTCAAAAAAGACTATGAACTCCGCTACGGGGAAAATCCTCACCAAAAAGCTTGTGTATACAAAGAACCTAACAACAATGACAACAATATCTTGAATGCGGAAATTCTCCAAGGCAAAAAACTGTCTTACAACAACATTGGCGATGCTGACGGCGCTCTCAATATGACTAAAGAATTTTCCGAACCCTGCTGTGTCGTAGTCAAACATGCCAATCCCTGTGGCGTTGCCACTGGCAATAATATTAACGAAGTCTTCCTACGCGCTTATAACACTGATTCTCTCTCCGCCTTTGGTGGTATCATTTCCTTGAATCGCGTCTGTACCAAAGAGATTGCCGAGGAGCTAGACAAAGTCTTTGCCGAGATTGTTATGGCGCCAGATTATGATCCGGAAGCCTTGGAAATTTTTAAGAAGAAGAAAAATCTGCGCGTTTTGAAATTAAAAAAAATTGAACCCAGAGAAAATAAACTGGAATTCAAATATGTCGACGGCGGAATTTTATTTCAAGATGTAGATACTAAAATCATTAATCAACCCGACCTAAGTTTTGTCACCAAAAAACTGCCCACCGAAGAGCAGTTAGCTGACATGCTGTTTGCCTGGAAAGTTTTAAAGCATATCAAATCTAACGGCATTCTAATTGCGAAAAATAACACTACTTTAGGCGTTGGTGCTGGTCAAGTCTCGCGCGTGGATGCGGTTGATCTGGCGATTATGAAAGCGGAAGCGAATAAACTTAATGAACAAATTTCGGGTTCAGTTCTCGCCTCCGACGCTTTCTTCCCTTTTCGCGACAGTATTGATAAGATTGCCAAGACTGGCATTAAAGCTGTTATCCAGCCCGGCGGGTCAATTAAAGACAAAGATGTTATTAAAGCTTGTGATGAACATGGTATTGCGATGGTGTTTACTGGAAACCGCTGCTTCAAACATTAATAAGCAGAGTAGGTAGATTAAGCAGAGTAAGTTATTTGAGATAAGAACGTTGGCTTTGTATCCAACGAGTGAGTAATTTACCAACTTCTTCACCAAGAGATAAGATTCTATTATATATTTCTTGATTTATATAATTAAGATCCTTTGATAATAGTAAATGATATTTTAATTCTTCTAACGAAGCATCTGCAATATTATAAAAATGTAAACTATCTTTCAAAACTTTTGCGACGAAAACCTTCAACAATATTTGCTGCTACAGAAATAGTAGCTCTTCTTATTTGACTTACTAATGTAAACAATTCTTCTTTTGGATATAATTTTGTAATCTTATAAACTTCCAAAACCAACTGATGTGCCTTCTGCCAAACTAATAAATCCCGAAATGTTTTTATGTTAGCCATAAAAAATCAAAGCTTACTCTGCCTAATCTGCTTACTCTGCTTACTCCTCCCCCACTACATAATTAGGTGCACTCTTAAAACTACTCAAATCATGCGGGTGGCTTTCTTTTAGCCCGGCATTGCTAATGCGAATAAAGACCGCATTTTCCTGCAGTTCTTCAATTGTTCTCGCCCCACAATAACCCATGCCAGAACGCAGTCCTCCGGCCAGCTGGTAAATAATTCTCTCTACCGGACCTTTATAAGCGACTAGGCCGCTGACGCCTTCTGGCACAAACTTTTCCTTTTCTTTAGTATCAGCTTGGCCATAACGATCTTTACTGCCATGCTCCATCGCTTCCAATGAACCCATCCCCCGATAACGCTTGTACATGCGGCCACCTCTGTATTCCACTCGACCGGGCGACTCATCTGTACCGGCGAAGATATTGCCCATCATCACCACATCCGCTCCTATTCCCAGAGCTTTGACAATATCACCGCTGGTTTTAATCCCGCCATCAGCAATAATTGGCACGCTTCTTTCTTCGGTCATGGCTTTTTTAACTTCTCTAACCGCGCTAACTTGTGGCACGCCTGTGGCTGATACCACTCGCGTTGTGCAAATAGAACCTGGACCAACCCCGACTTTGACTGCACTTACACCCGCTTCCATCAGCTCTTTAGCTGCTTCGGCTGTCACGATATTGCCGGCAATAATTTGCAAATCCGAGTACCTCTGACGCAGCATTCTAACCGTATCAATCACACCCTCGGAATGGCCGTGGGCTGTATCCACACACACCACATCTACACCAACTGACAATAAGGCTTCCACTCTTTCCAAACCTGCCCGACCAACCCCAACTGCCGCTCCCACACAAAGCTGCTTAGATTTAGTTTTCGTCGCTAATGGAAAATCTTCATTCTTTTCCAAATCACTGCGACTGACAATACTAACCAGCTTTCCTTCATTATTTACCACCGGCAAAACTTTTATGCGATGATCTCTAATCATCATATTGGCCTCATCCAACAGCATACCTTCACATCCTATCGCCAGTTTAGATAATGGCGTCATAAGTTCATGGACTTGCCGGCCTTTATCAAAAGTTATTAAATAATCTGAATCTGTAATCAACCCTACCAAAATCCCATTTTCATCCACCACGGGAATTTTTTTAAAACCCTTTTCTTTTTTAATCCTAAAAACATCATCTACCAAATCAGTCGGCCCTATCGTTACTGGATTCTGCACAAAACCATTTTCAAACCGTTTGACTTTTTTAACTTCTCTAATTTGCTCGTCAATTGATAAATTCTTATGAATTATCCCCATGCCGCCATGCAAAGCCAGATAAATGGCCATTTGCCCTTCAGTAACAGTATCCATGGGCGCACTTAAAAACGGTAAATTAAGAATAATCTCACTGGTTAACTTTGTCTGCAAAATTGCATCCTTGGGTAAAATGCTAGACTTCTGCGGCACCATAAGAATGTCGTCAAAAGTGAAGGTCTCCTGGAGGTTGTTGAACATAAGAATAATGTTAATTTCTTTGATGATAACAAATAATGTGATAAAATTCAATTGTGGTTTTTTTTGTGGTGTGAATCTGTCCTATGGCTTTCTGGAAACAAGGTTATGTTTTTATATTCACGCAACCCTACCTCCTGTCCTCCTTCCCTTATTGAGGGAAGGAGGGACACGCTGAAACGGTTGTACTTAAAATTTAAGTATTTTCGTTTTAGCAAGTCCCCTTCCCCTTCCAATAAGGGGAGGGGGGCAGGGGGTAGGGTTGCGCCGCAGAAAAAAACACCAAAACACAAACTAAACCCAAACTCATGAAAACACCCTACAAAAAATACAAAGCTCTAATTAACCAGCGAGCAAAATATCTTAGAAATAATCCAACCAAAGCCGAAGCAGAGCTCTGGAAATTTTTAAGAAGAAAGCAGCTTTGTAATAAAAAATTTCTTCGTCAACATCCAATTCTTTTTGGTATAAATAACCGCGTTTATTTTTTCATTGCAGACTTTTGCTGTCACGAACTAAAACTAATTATAGAAGTAGATGGAGATATTCATGATAAAAAAGAACAGCGAGAATATGATTTGATGCGAAGCGGAACTTTGAACGAAATGGGCTTTACTGTCTTGCGCTTTAAAAATAAAGAAATCTTTAATAATATTGAAGATGTGCTAAAAAAAATAAAAACCATTTTAGCAAGCTCCCTCCCCTTCGTAAGGGAGGGGCCGGGGGTGGGTTACGTCGCAGCAAGAGAAACAGAAGAAGAGCTGCGGCCCAGCAACAACGAAATCGCCATCCTTGACTTCGGCTCCCAATATACCCACCTCATCGCTCGCCGTATTCGCGAGTTGGGCGTAAAATCTCATATTTATCCCAATGATATTCCAGCTGATGAATTAAAAAACGCCGTTGGCATTATTTTATCCGGCGGACCCAAAAGCGTTGTCAGCGATGTCAAGCTGGCTTATGATCCAAAATTATTTGAGCTTAATATTCCCATCCTCGGACTCTGCTATGGCCACCAACTAACTGCCCAGCACTTCGACGGGACAGTATCTAAGGGAGAAGCTAGAGAATATGGTCTAGCTAAAATGAATATAATTGACTCCCCTATTTTCCAAAACATTGATCAAGAAACCACCGTCTGGATGAGTCATGGCGATCATGTGGCTAAACTACCAGACGGCTTCAAACAAATCGCTACCACTGGCAATGATTCAGTTGCTGCCATGGAAAATACAGACAAAAAAATCTTTGGCTTTCAGTTTCATCCCGAAGTGACTCATACTAAGCAAGGCCAGCAGATCTTAACTAATTTTGTTTTTCATATTTGTGGAGCAGCTAAAAACTGGGACACAAGCAAAATGCTGGAACAAATCCAAACAGAAATTAAACAACAGGTTGGCAACAAAAATGTCTTCTTATTAATTAGTGGCGGAGTAGATTCCACGGTTTGTTTTGCTTTGCTGGAAAAAACTCTCGGCAAAGATAGAGTCTACGGCCTGCATGTGGATAGCGGCTTTATGCGGATGAATGAATCCGAGCTAGTCAAAAAATCCTTAGCTAAAATCGGTTTAGACGATTTGCATATTTATAATGCCGAAGCTGAATATTTAGAAAAATTAAAAAATATTTACGATCCCGAAAAAAAACGCAAGATTATCGGCGAGCTGTTTATTGATATTACGGAACGCGTCATGAAAGAACAAAATTTTAATGAAAGCGACTGGCTGCTTGGCCAAGGCACGATTTATCCGGACACGATTGAATCTGGTGCGACTAAAAATGCGGACAAAATCAAAACTCATCACAATCGCATTGATCGCATTCAAGACATGATTGCCCGAGGCTTGATAATTGAACCAATCAAAGATTTATATAAAGACGAAGTCCGGCAGATTGGAGAAAAGCTTGGCTTGCCTAGCGAACTTATTCATCGTCATCCTTTCCCAGGCCCCGGCTTAGCTATTCGTTGCTTGTGTTCTGAACAGTCAAATCAAAAAGTATCTGTCATTGCGAGGAGTGACGGAGGAGCGACGTCGCAATCTCCTAGGCAACGGGATTCCTACGGCTCTGAGGAGCCTCGGAATGACAGTTACAGCACCATCTACCAACTCCCCATCAAATCCGTTGGCGTGCAAGGCGACGAACGCTCTTATGCTCATCCGGCCGTAATTGTAGAAAATACCTCGCAAACAACCAAACCGAACGCCCTCCCCTTTACAAGGGAAGGGTTGGGGGTGGGTTACGTCGCAGCACAAAAAGACTGGAAAAACCTCGCCCAACTCTCCCCCCAAATAACCAATCAATATAAAAACATCAACCGCGTGCTCTTATTAGTTCATGGCGATAAAGAAAAAATAATGCAATCCAAAGTTAACAGGGCCTATCTAACAAAAAAACGCACCGACTTGCTGCGAGAAATAGATTATATAGTAAATATAAACATTAATAACCCTGACTGCGAGCATATCTGGCAATTTCCTGTCGTTCTAATTCCTTTTGGTTATAATCACGCTGAATCAGTCGTCTTGCGGCCGGTAGAATCCAAAGAAGCGATGACGGTTTCTTTTGCCAAGCTACCAGCTGAAATTTTAGAAAATATTGTAAATGAAATCAATAAATTGGGCTCTGTTGACTTCATTTTTTATGACCTGACCAACAAGCCGCCCGGCACAATTGAGTGGGAATAGGCTTGACAAGCCCATAAAATTGTGTTAGGTTTACAGTATCTTACGCATTTTCATCAAGGAAGAAAAAAGGAGGAGAAAAAATACAAGTAGAAAGAATAAAACTGTTGGTTAAACAGACCAACACTGGACTCTCAAAGGCTATGCGTGCTGCCCAACAGCTGAACAATACGCAACTCCAGCAAGAGAGCAAAGTAATGTTGTTGACCGGGCAGGTCAACACTGGACTCTCAAAGGCTATGCGTGCTGCCCAACAGCTGAGCAATACGACGCAGCCATTGGAAAATGATAAAACGTTTTTGGCCTATCTCCACAGATTGGGAGATAGTATTGACACTGCGCAGAAAAACTTTGCGGATGTCAAAAACAAGGCAGAAGATAATCTAATCTTTTTGGCCTATCTCCACAGATTGGGAGATAATATTGACACTGCGCAGAAAAACTTTGCAGATGTCAAATATCAACTAACGGAACACTATGGGATAGACTTCAGACCATCGAAAATAAAAATTGAAGTCTACATAGAGAGTTCAAAAGTAGCATTATGATCCAAGGAGGGGTCCACAGGCAAGTCCGCAAGCGTACCTCAACTACGCTTCACTTGCCTACCTCCAAAAAATCATCATGATAAATGGTGATTTTTTGTTTGACAAAATCTTAATAAAACATTATCTTTTAATTAGTGCTCTTTTTTACAACCCAACAAAATAATAAGGAGGCCATCATGACGGGGAAAGAAAAACCAATTGAAATCATACTACAAAATCTGAGACAAATGCGTCTGGCAGTTGACAAAATCTCTCAGGACCAAAATGAAATTAACCAAGAAATTTTAGTGGTTTTAATTGAAACTTTATTAAGCTTGGCTGAAATTATTAGCAAAACAATTGAACCTAATGCAGAGTCAAAAGAAATTTTAATGAGAATGTTCAATAAACTTTTTTTAGCATCTTTGTCTAACAAAGGAGCTGGTAGATATGAAAACTAAAAAACAAACCTTCCCGCCACCACACCCTCTTTCCCCTCCCGCCAAAAAATCACCACTTTATGTGGTGATTTTTTGTAATATATTTTTCAAATCTTCTAAATTATTTACTTTCACCAACTCCTGCCGCCACTGCTTCACCCCCGGCACGCCCTTAAAATAATAAACCAAATGCTTCCGAAAACTCACTAAAGATCTATAATGTTCTTCATGAAGTTCAGCATGCCTCAAAACAACTTCAACAATACCACTAATACCGATTTTAGATTTATGATTTATGATTTCTGATTTGGCGAGGAGCCAAGGATTACCCAAAACCGCCCGCCCTATCATCACCCCATCCGCCCCTGTCACTTCTAAACACTTATCAATATCTTCACGCGATTTTATATCACCATTAGCAAGCACAGGAATAGATAATAATTTTTTAACCTCACCAATTCTTTCCCAATTGGCTTTGCCGGCATAACCTTGCTTTTTGGTGCGACCATGGATAGAAATTAGATCTGCACCCGCTTGTTCCAGCTTGGGCGCAAATTCCAAAATCTCCTCATCACTCGCCCACCCCAATCTGGTTTTTACTGAAATTGGCACGCCTAACTTGGCTTTTTTTAATTCTCTAACTATCTCGCAAGCTCTATCATGATCCTTCATCAAAGCTGCCCCGGCTTGATTTTTTTTCGCTATTTTTGGTACCGGGCAACCCATGTTAATATCAATCCCGTCCGGCTTAAAACGCTCTACAATAATCTCCGTCGCTTTCCTCATTACTTTCGCATCCGCCCCAAACAACTGCAACACAATCGGCCTTTCAACCTCCTCAAACTCACACATTTTAAGCGTCTTCTCATTCCCCCTCACAACCGCTTCACTACTCACCATCTCCCTAAACACAACAAACTTTTTACTTTTTACTTTATACTTTCTACTCTTTTCTACTTCTCGACACACACGACAAAACGGACTGTCAGTCATGTCAGCCATAGGAGCGAGAGCGATAATAGGTTTTCTAATTTTAGTTATCCACATACATCAAATGGACTTCTTATCTTTTTTATAGCTGGATTGGTTACTTGGGTATAAATTTGAGTAGTGCGTATATTAGCATGTCCCAACAGCTCTTGTACATATCTAACATCTGTCCCCTGTTCTAATAAATGCGTAGCAAAGCTGTGCCGTAGAGAATGAAAGCTGGCTGGCTTTTTTATAGTGGCCTTTTTCAAACACTTCTGGAATATCTTTTGCGGCGTGGCGGTACTTAATTTTCCACCCCGCTCGCTTTCAAAAACATAGTCCCCAGCAACTTTGCCCGCCACCTGCTGGCGTAATACAGCAATTAACTTTTTTGGCAGTATGCTAATTCTATCTTTTTTGCCTTTCGCCTGCTTAATGTGAATACTGCCTCTTTCAAAATCAACATCCTCTACCCGCAAATTAACCACTTCCCCCACTCTTAAACCAGAAGCATAAGCCAAATTAAGCATGGTTTTGTGCTTGCTATTATTAGCCTGCCCTACTATCAAATCAATTTCACCCCGGCTTAAAATAACTGGCAGCTTTTTTGAGCGCTTCGGATGCCTAAGCTTCTCATAATCCTGCTTATTATACAACTGTGTATATAAAAAATTTATAGCATTAGCATACAGTGATATGGTCTGGCTAGAAAGCCCCTGTTCTTGTTTTGAAAACAAATAAGCTTTTATTTCTTCCGTTTCCAAATCTCTAGGTAGCTTTTTACAGCTCTTATAAAGATCTTGAATAACACTAGAATACGCCTTGATTGTCTTAGGGCTATAATTGCGTAATTTCATTTCTCGTGTTAAAATATCTATAAGATTTGGCATATATAGTATTATAACAATATTCCGTATATGCCACAAATAATTGCATTTATTAAGATTGTTTTTGGATATAAACCAGTTATATGTAATTTGAGTCAGGAACAAAGAAAAAATAATGTAGGGGCAAAAATTTATATAGATTGCTAATTCATCAATATTATGGACAAAAAAATCTTAGATCACTACTTACAATTTGGCACATTTACTAATCCCGGTTGCTATAAAGAATTTCTTCAAAATCTTCCAGATGATGTCAAAGAACTGGGCAATTTAATCAGTCATCAAATCATTCATCGCGTAACTCTAAAAGAGGGCAACACAAAAGCCAACAGAGATTTACGTTACGGGGATATGAAAAAGTATCCTTGGCATAGATTAAGATGTGAAGATGATGTGTTGCCTACTTCTGTTTCAATGATTTCAGAATTATTAAGATTTGATGACAGAGGTTTTTTGCCCGACAGAAAAGTTGAAAATAAAATTGTTGTCACTTGCCGTTTTGTGGCAATTTTAATGGCATCTATATTGAAATCAAAAAATATTCCTTGTAGGGTTCGTTCTGGATTTGCGCCCTATTTTAATAATTATAGCGGTGACCACTGGATAAATCAGTATTGGGACAGTAAAAAAGAAAAGTGGATCACCTTTGACGCAGATGGATTTTTTGATAAGTCAATTGGGTTTGACCAATATGATATGCCTGAAAATAAATTTGATTGGGCGGCAAATACTTGGCTTGGAATTAGAAGCAAGAAATTAGATGCCAACAATTTTAGAAATGCAGATGGTTCTGTCGGGCTTATGCCAGTTCTTTGGGCAATATTTTATGATTTTCATAGTTTGATGAACAACGAAATTCTTTATAATCAAATGCCCAGTTATATCTATTTCAAATTTGATAAATTAACTGAAAAAGATTTTGAAGAAATTGATGAATTAGCCAAATTGATGTTAGAACCAGATAAAAACTTTGATGAATTAGTCAAAATCTGGAATACAAAGAAGAAATTCAGAATTTTGAATGGTCCACTTATTGGTGATAGCGATCACTTTTAGTGGAAATAAATTTTTGCCCCTTTCTTTAATATAATGTTCCTGACTCAAACTCACTCCGCTACGCTCCGTGCCACGCTGCGCTCTCCCTACACTTCGTTTCGGTCGGGACATATAACAAGGATTATGAGGAAAATGGCTCAGCTCGCCATTTTCCCAAATTTGCTCCACTTCGTTCCGCAAACTTCTCATAATCCTGATGTTATATGAAATAATAATACATTCTTTCCGCCACTATCGTGGCGGGTGGAAATCAGGGCAATTTTTCTCTGTTG
>JAHJBU010000107.1 GCA_018813375.1 Patescibacteria group bacterium | reverse complement strand
CGAGAGGGCTTCACACCTGCATGGATACACCATACACGCATGCCTCTCTAAGATACCAGTGGTGAAACACTCTCGTTTAGTCAATAGCTGTATGCCATTGCTAAACAATAACTAAAGCGACTTCGTGTCGCCACTAACGATAGAGATAAGCTGCCCCGACTTGAAGCCGAGGACTGTGAAACTAAAGACAACCTTTCCTGAAGCCTCAGACCTGATTGCGCCCGCGAATTAAGGGGTCAGCTTCATTGACTTGTTAGGCATTGTTGGGTTTCGTGCCTTCCGAATAACCAGTTAACTGTTTTTTATGTTTTTTATCTACGTCCCCTCATCTTCCCCGTCCCCTCATCTTCCCCCGCTGAAATAATTTGTTAGGGCTTAAATCTTAGTAAGATATTCCCTTGTTTCAAGAATATTTTTTGAGATAATCAATTACCCTTTCTAAAAATTTTATATCATCCTTAAATCTACCTAATCCTGTATTACAACTATCACATATCCATTCACGCCCTTTACCTGTTCTGTGGTCATGGTCTCTTACTAAATTAGCAGTAATACCTACAATTGTTCTCTTTTTACAAATTGGGCAAGTAAAAATAGATTTTGTTTTTGGGCGAATATCGTCCATTTTTTGTTTTTCTTCGCCTGTTAATTTCACACCGTCAATATGTTTCCTACATTCTTTACAACTCGGTCTTGTAGTGCTTCGACCTTTTGCATCTGTTTGGTTTTTGTCAAAATATTCTGTTGTTTTTAATATATGACAAATATTACAAATCTTGAACGCAAAACTTTTGCCTGTTTTTTCTAAATCAATTAATGCAATATTACTTTCTTTGACTTCTAAGACTTTGTTGCTTCCAACAAAATAGACAGTTAATTTATCTGTTGCTGTTTCTTTTACTATCCCAATAGAGTTTTCAACAACATTTTCTATTTTGCTCGTTGCTATAACAAAATCTCCATGCGATACTTTACTTTGTTTCATAGGAATGTAAGTTGACATCCGTTGATGCGTTCTTTTGCTATGGCTATATAGTCCTCAGAAATATCTACACCAATAAATTCTCTGCCATGTTTTAAAGCCATTTTACAAGTAGTGCCAGAACCACACATAGGGTCAAATATTAAATCACCTTTATTTGACCACGATAAAATATGGTCTTCTGCCAATTTCTCAGGAAATACAGCAGGATGTTTAAAAGCAATTTTGTCAGATGTTGTGCCGCCCATACCAACTGCATAACTCCATATATTACGTTTAGTTTTTTCTTTTTTTAATTCCTTTAAAACTTTTTTATTTACTCCGTCAGATTTTTTATTATGAGTTAGCATCTCATATCCATTTCTTACTGTTTTTTCTTTAAGCGGGTTAAAAGTTTTAGGTTTATCTTTTGACATTACAAACATAAATTCAAAGCAGTTTGTGTAAGCATTACTTCGCATAAATGGCGTATTTTTTTTCTGATATATCATTATGTCATGCATTTGGAAACCAATTTCTTTGAAAAATAAACCTTGTTTAAAACTGGTAAGGCTTCTACCGCCATTTATTCTATCACCTACCACCCAAACTATAACGCCACCATTTTTAGTTATACGGTAAAGATTTTTTGCAATTCCCTCAAAATTAAACGAATAGCCCTTGTAATCTCTTAGATTATCATAAGGTGGAGAAGTTACTGTTAAATCAATAGAATTCTCGGACATATCTTGCATAAATTCAATACAATCCATAACAAAAAACCCACGTTTTTCGCTATTAGAATATTTGTGTCTAATCTTAGTTTGTGTTTTTATCATGCTATAAAACCCTTATAAAAAAATAATTATCGTTTTTAATTTTACCAAATTATTAATAACTGATTTATGTATATGCACTAACGATGGAGATAAGCTGCCCCGACTCAAAGCCGAGGACAGTGGAATCAAAGACAACCTTTCTCGAAGCCTCTGACCTGATTGCGCCACAGAATTAAGGGGTCAGCTTCATTGATTTGTTAGGCATTGTTGGGTTTCATACCTTCCGAACAACCAGTCAACCGTTTTTGCGTTTTTACCTACGTCCCAATACTGTTCGGCACGATAATTGCTTATGCTGCTTCGGTAAAAATATTGTAAGCCATTAGCATTATTAAAGGAGAAAAAAGTTCTGTATTTTTTGAAAAAATTGTAACTAAGGTGAAATTTTTCAATCCCGCCCTT
>JAHJBU010000093.1 GCA_018813375.1 Patescibacteria group bacterium | reverse complement strand
TATATTTTGCAAAGCAAAATGCGCCACCAAAGAAGATGTTGCCCTTGACCCACCCAACCCATTCGCGGGCAACGCTAAGGAACTCCCTTTATTTTTGTTGATTGATTTCAATTTATTTGGTATCATTATATTGAAAGAATAGCATAACACTTTAATACTATCAAATTAGTGATAATATGGCAATAGAAATCAACATAGGCGAAAATATAAAAAAATATCGAAATAAGCAGGAATTATCCCAAGAGGATTTTGCCAAGAAATCTGGCGTGAAATACACTACTCTTACAAAAATTGAGAGCAATGTTATTAAAAAGCCGTCTGTGATTATTATGGCAAAATTAGCCAAAACACTCGGCGTTTCAATTGAGGATTTGATAAAATAGAATTATGCCAAAAAAAGATTTTCAAAATTGGTCAAAAGAAAAATTACTCCATGAATATAGGGAGCTTTTGAAGCGTAAGAAGTTTGGTATTGTCTGGGAAGACAAAATCGAGGAAGTGGCGGAACAATGTAAAATATCTCTACCGGTTTTGAAAGATGAAAAAACAAAATCTTTTTCAACGGGTAAAAACGGAATAAACCACATTTTTATTGAAGGCGATAATTATCACGCTTTGTCAGTTTTGAATTACACGCATAAGAAAAAAGTTGATGTAATTTTTATTGATCCGCCGTATAACACTGGCAATAGAAGCTGGCGATATAATAATGACTATGTAGAAAAAGAAGACCATTTCAGGCATAGCAAGTGGCTTTCTTTTATGTATAAAAGGCTGAAACTTGCTAAAAATTTATTAAAAGATGATGGAGTTTTGATTGTAACTATTGATGATTACGAACTTTTTACATTAGGAATGTTATTAGATGATCCTAAAATTGGTCTTTTTGGAGAGCAAAACAGAATTGGTATTGTTTGCGTTGAAAGTAACCCAAGAGGACGCACCTCAAATACTTTCTTTGCGACTTCTCATGAATATTATTTTTATTATGCAAAAAATATAGTAAAAGCTAAAATTGAAAACCTACCCCTTACCTTAGAACAAAAATTGGCATTTAAGTTTGAAGATGAAATTTCGTCATATCGACTTTTGCCATTTAGGAGAAGCGGTGGATTGTCTACGCCCGAAGAAAGACCAAATTCTCATTACCCAATATTTTACAACGAAAAAATGGGGAAAATTGATATTGAACCTTTTAAAAATTCTATAAAGATATTGCCTATTGATAGTTCCGGAAGAAAACGAGTTTGGAGGCAGACAAGGCCGTCGTTAATGGAAGCGGTTGGGCGTGGAGATATGGTTATCAAAAAAAATGGCAAGGGCTATGTTGTTTATATGAAAGACAGAATTAAGGAAGGCAGGAAAGCAAAAACAATTTGGGTAAATCCAAAATATGACGCTTCCTCACACGGCACAGTGTTACTTGATAAAATATTAGATCGAAGAAAGGCATTTGACTATCCGAAATCTTTGTATGCCGTGTTAGACGCTTTGTCCGTATTAGTGGCTAACAAAAAAGAAGCGATTATTTTGGATTTTTTTGCAGGTTCAGGAACGACTGGCCATGCAGTTTTGGAATTAAATAAAAGGGACGGTGGCCAAAGACAATTTATTTTATGCACTGACAACCAAGATAATAACGGAAGTGGAACAAAAATCGCAGAAGATATTTGTTACCCAAGAATTAAAAAAGTTATTGAAGGATATTCTGTAAACGGCAAAAAAATTGTAGGTTTAGGTGGAAACTTGCGATATTATTCTACAAAACTTATTGGTAATATAAAAACTGATAACGACAAAAGAGTTTTTACTTCTCGGTGTGGCGAAATGCTTTGTCTTGCCGAAGCGACTTTTGATGAAGTAATAAACAAGAAAGGTTTGTTTGCTATTTACGAAAATCAAAAACAAATGACTGGTATAATTTTTGATGAGGACGCTATTTCAGATTTTAAGAAAGAGGCCAAAAAACATAAAAAACCTATTGTCGTTTATGTTTTTAGCTATGATCACTCATACAACGAAGAAGATTTTGAGGATTTGGATAATTTGAAAGTGGTCAAGCCAATTCCAGAAGTGATTTTGAATGTTTATCGCAAAATTTACAAAGAGCTTTATAAACCGAGAAATTTATGAAAGATTTAGCATATCAAAAAAAATACATCAAAGAACTTGTCTCAACTTCCGTTGGGTATATTGAAGATGAAGACCCTAAATTAATTGTTTTTCAAGCTCCGACCGGCGCAGGAAAAACAATAATGCTTGCTGAGGCGATGTCGCGAATAGTTAAGGAGCTGGGTGGTCAAAAAGAATTGGCTTTTGTTTGGATTTCGGTAAATGCTTTGCACGAGCAAAGCAAAGAAAAACTAGAAAAGCATTTTGAAAACGAGCGATTGCTTGATTGCGTTAGTATTAATGAGATTCAAAATAACATAATTGAGCAGAACCAAATTGTTTTTGTGAACTGGGACTCTTTGAATAAAAAAAACATTAACCTTTTTATGTCTGATAACGAGAAAGACTGGAATTTGAGCAAGGTTGCCGAAAACACAAGAGATGAGGGC
>JAHJBU010000092.1 GCA_018813375.1 Patescibacteria group bacterium | reverse complement strand
TTATGAATTATGAATTATGGCTAAGATAAGCCAAAATAATATCCACAAAATAGGTCTAGTTAAGACTTGACAAATGTTTTTAAGTGTGTTATACTATAGGTAGAGTTAGCCAAAAATTGCGTTTTTCTATTTTATACAAAATCAACAAGTATTTGATAAACAGGGGTGTGGAGAAGTATGTTTTTTGGCTGGGTTGAGGGGAAAAGTACGATGTCATCCCGAGTGACCCCGACGACGAAGTCGGGGGAATCGAGGGATCCCTTTCAGAAACACAGTAAATTGTTTTAAACATAAATAATCTAAATGCGTATCGAGGACTTTTGAAAAGGGATTCCTCGACTACGCCCCGTATTTCATCGGGGCTTCGCTCGGAATGACATGTGGAAAATATATGACCTCAATCACCGACACACTCATAAAATACGGTTTTGAGCCATCAACGGCCGAACTTTATGTTATTTTAGCCAATAATGGGGAGATGACTGTTCCACAAATGATGGAAAAATTTGAATTTTCCAGGGCTAGTATTTATGATTCTCTGAATCAGCTTTTAACCCAAGATTTTGTGACTTATCGTAAAGAGGGTAGAGTGGCATATTACAAACCAGTCCACCCAAACAAACTTTTTGGCCTAATAGAGCAAAAAAAGCGTGATACCACGCTTTTGGAAGAAGAAATGAAGGATAGTATTAAAACCTTGGTCGGCGCGTATAATCTATCCGAAAACAAGCCCGGAGTAAGGTTTTTTGAGGGGGAAGAGGGATTTAAGGAAGCCCTTTTTGATAGTCTTGACTCCAAAGAAACTATTTACGCCTATGTTGATATGGACGCATTAAGGACTTATGCTAATGATATTAATAAGGAATATGTAAAAAAAAGGCAAGAAAAAGGTATTAATAAACGTTTATTAGTTCTAGATACACCAGAAGCTAGACAGTATTTAAAAAATCAAGGAAGCAGGGCAACAGAATTTCGTTATTTGCCTTCTAGTATGAAGCCTTTTCGAACAGGTTTGGAGATTTATGATAATAAGATTTCCTATTTTACCTTGCGAGAGGACAATATGGTGGCTGTAATAGTAGAAGATAGAGACATATATCGTTTTCACAGACATATTTTTGAGGCTTTGTGGGAAATGGTTGGTGGTAAACAAAAAACCACCATCGGAGGTGGTCAGGAGAGTGCAACAGTTTTTAACTAAACAGCTTTGGCCTGGTTTTGCTCATGGTCTTTTTTTATTTCAAAAACATAAAATCTTTTGGTCTTGTCTTTTGGATCAGAAAAATATCTATTACCAATATAGCCGGCGCTTATTAAATCTTCACTAGCTTTGATAACCAGACTATTTTCTTTTTCCGAATCAAACCTTAATACAATAATATTATTCCTAATCTTCTCTTGCCAATTATTATCATGATGTTGAGCAATTAATTGTTCCTTAGTTGCTTCACGACTAGCATAAAGCTCGTTGTTTTTTTTGTTACAAGTAATTTCAAAAAATGTTTCTCCGCTATTGTCATAATTAGGTAAAACATTTGTAATTGAAAAGCCACTCTCTTCCACATATTTAGTCCCCACCTGAATTTGCGGATAAACCGTTGCGTCAAGTATATATTTATCAGCTTCTTTGTCCAGAGCATTTTTAATTACGGCCTCACCAATAGCTGATCCACGATAGTCAGGATCAACATTGAATGAACCTGCATAACGATGTCCATCTTCTGTTGGTTTATCAAATCTGATGAAAGCAACAACTTTATTATCTTTTTTCAAAACATAAAAATCAATATCTTTGCCATATTGTAAAGTATCAGAAAATTCAGATACCACGCCTTCACCGGCCTTGCCTTGTGGAGCCCAATTTTTTTTGGAAATAGATAACATTTCATCTTTTGTCGCATCATCTAACCAGCTGATTGGCTGTCTTTGGAAATCTAACCCGCGGACTTCGGAGAAGTCAATTTTTTCTTTGCCCTTGAATACACTAACAAAAGCACTAGTAAAAATATCAATTTCAGTTTTGTATTCATCTAATTCTTTTAAAATTTTATCACTGCTAACGTTTTTTTGTTCAGAG
>JAHJBU010000091.1 GCA_018813375.1 Patescibacteria group bacterium | reverse complement strand
TTCTGGTCTTAGCATGACTAGCGCCATTGAAGCCAGCTTAATCACCACCACCACCCCTATTTTTGTCTCTGTTCTGGCGGTAATGATCCTTAAAGAAAGAGAAGAAAAGCATGAAATAATAGGTCTTAGCATTGCCTTCATTGGCACTTTACTCTTAACCCTACTGCCTATTTTTAATGGTCATTCTCAACTAAGTGGTATGTCTTTAACAGGAAATCTATTGGTGATAACACAAAACATTACCATAGCTTTTTATTATGTCCTAGTTAAAAAACATTATCAAAAAATACCCAAAATTTTTGTCGCTACTATTAGTTTTTATGTATGTTTATTTACCTTCGCACCTCTTAGCGCTCTAGAGGCAGGAGGAATTTCCCAGCTAATCTCTGCTATCAGCCAGGATCTACAACACCTTTCTGTCTGGGTAGCTGGTGGTTATATGGCTCTATTTGGATCAATTATTGGATTTACTGCATATCTTAAAGGTCAAGAAGGAATCGAAGCCTCTGAAGCCACCTTGTTTACTTATCTTCAACCATTAGTCTACATTCCAATGGGTATCTGGTTATTAAATGAAAATATTTCTTCAATTCAGATAATTTCATTGCTAATTATTTTATTGGGAGTAGTAATAGCAGAAAAAAGAACTAGAAAATCTTAATTCACCCCAGTGACACCCAAGACTCATGCTATAATAACTGCCTGTTATGAAACAAGCTATTCATCCCAACTGGCACCACGATACAATAGTAAGCTGTGCCTGTGGTAATACTTTTACTACTGGTTCAACTCAAAAAACCATTCAGGTTGATATTTGTGCAGCTTGTCACCCATTTTTTACTGGTGAAATGAAGTTTGTTGATCGTCAAGGCAGAGTTGATAAATTTAAAAAACAAGTAGCCACCGCTCAAAAAGCTAAAAAAACTGCTTCAAAAAAGAAAACTAGCAAAAAACAAAATGATCCTAATGATCAAAAATCATACAAGCAACTTTTAAATGAAGAAAAAACCAAGCTTAAAAAAGCTGCTAAAAAAGAACAATAGATGGTGTCTAATCCTTATCAAGATCAAATCTATCAACTAGAAAAAAAGATTCAAGAAAATCAGATATTGCTTAAAGACCCTGAATTAAATGAGTTAGCATGCCTTGAACTAGGTAAACTTAAAGAACAAAAAAAACTTCTTTCCCAAGCCGCAGATCAAATACAGCAAGCTCAAAGCCAAAGCTTAATGCGACCCAATACCAGACATCAAAATGCTATCTTGGAATTTCGCCAGGGCACTGGTGGTGATGAGGCTAAAATCTGGGCAGAAGAATTAATGCGCATGTACACTAGGTTTGCAGAAAATCTTGGTTTAAAGATCGAGTTTATTGACGACCAAGTAGTTAAAATCAAAGGCAAAGCTAAAATTAACAATTTCGATCAAGCTTTGACCGCTTATGAATTACTAGAGTTTGAATCTGGGGTACATAGAGTGCAACGAGTCCCAGTCACAGAGTCTCAGGGTAGAATCCATACCTCCACAGCTACAGTAGCAGTACTACCAGAAATTCACCCTCAAGTAATAAAAATTAATGACGATGACTTAACCTGGGAGTTTATGCGCTCTGGTGGTGCTGGAGGTCAATCAGTTAATAAAACTAGTAGCGCTGTCAGACTAACTCATAACCCTTCTGGAATTGTGGTTAATGCTCGCCAAGAACGCAAACAAGCCCAAAATCGCCAGATTGCCCTCGAGTTATTACGCTCCCAACTTTGGGAAATCCAAGAAGAAGCCCGACTCAAAAAACTTGGTCAAGCTCGAAGCAGTATCGGCAGAGCACGCCGAGCAGAAAAAATCCGCACCTACAATTTTCCTCAAAATCGAGTCACAGATCATCGCATCAAAGAATCTTGGCATAACCTAGAGGGAATTATTGGCGGCAACCTCGAGGAAGTCATCTCAAACGTCATTCCTCGTCTGACCCCGCAAGAGTAATTTTAATCGTTTTCGTTTCACCGTTTCGATAATACTTCAGCTCCACCTGATCGCCAATTTTATACTGATTAATTAAAGTAGCTAAATCCTTTTCACTTAAATCTTGCCCACCAAACTCAATCACAATATCCTCAGGTTTTAAACCAGCCTTATCTGCAGAACTCCCACTTGCTACCTCAATCAAATAAGCTCCTTGAGGCACTTCATTAAACAAAGCTGCTTGTTTGGTAATTGTCTGGTAGGTTACCCCCAAGAAAGGCCGCTGAAAACTACCAGTTGTTTTAAAATTTTTCAGCGAATCTTTGACAATGTTAATTGGCAGGGCAAAGCCAATGTTTTCTGCTCCGGCTGAAACTGCAACATTAACGCCAATAACTTTCCCAGATCTATCTAGAAGAGGTCCACCGGAATTACCTGGATTAATAGCAGCATCTGTCTGAATTAAACCTTCTAGGTCTTCCACTGCACCTACGCCTGAATTAATTACTTGCACCCCTCTGCCTAAACCCGAAACTACACCAGTGGTTACAGTATGACGAAACTCACCCAGAGCAGTCCCAATAGCGATCACCTCTTCCCCCACCCGAAGACTACTCGAATCACCCAGTGGCAAAGAAGACACCTCAAAACCCTCAATTTTAACGATTGATAAATCATTGGCTGGATCACGATAAATTTCAGTAACTGAGTATTCATTATTGTCTTTATCAATCACTAAATACTCTGCACTTAGGTCTGAGACTACATGCTTATTGGTGACAATAATGCCACCCCCATCTACTACAAAGCCAGTGCCAATATCTCTTTGGACTTCTTCTATTGACCCGCGTGGAAAACCAAAAAACCCAAAACCTAAATTAAATGGATCAAAACTTTCAATCACCTGCTCTTTTCTTTTAATCGAGATTGTGATTACGGATTCTGAAGCTACTTCTGCGACATCTGCGATAGATGCTTTCTGCGCGATCAGGGTGCCTAGTTTCGAGGTCTCTTCCTCTCGAGTTTGAAGCTGATTTTGAGCTATGGGCAGACTTAACTTTCTAGTAAAAAAATCAACTGGCTTAACCACAAATACTCGATCTGCTATTGCACCAGCAAAAAAGGAAACCAAAATTAAAATAGAAACAGATAAACCTAAGAAAAAAGTTTTAGTTTGTGGAGAAATTTTCATAACTCCTCAATTGCCCGCAACACCACCTCATCCTCCTGTGTATCTCTATTATCTTTAACTTCTATATCTACAGGAATACCCTCTTCATGAATCCAACCCCCATCTGGTAATAACCACCTAGCAATAGTCACATGTAGCCCTCCGCCATTAGATAATTCTCGCCTATCTTGCACTGTACCCTTGCCAAAAGTGTTTTCGCCAATTAATTTCACATCCAGCTGATCACGCAGGGCACCTGCTAAAATCTCTGAGGCAGAAGCACTGCCACGGTTAACTAACACCAATACTGGAAATTTAGTTAGTCTAGCCTGACCTTTAGGCTTAAAATCTTGCTGAGTAAACTTGCCTTTTTGCGATACAACCACGCCCTCAGAGAAAAACTCACTAGCTAGATCTATGGCTCCATCAAAAAATCCGCCTGGATTATTGCGCAAATCTAGTAAAATCCCATCAAGCTGATAGCCCTGAGATAAAATCTCACCCACAGCTTTATTAAACTCATCGGCGGTACGCTCTCCAAACTTACTAACAATCAAATGAGCTACTCTTTTATTATCATGCTCCACAAACTCTAGCTCAACTGACTCAACAATAATTTCACCTCTAGAGATATCAACGTCAAATGCCTCGCCATATTGATTATCTTTACCATTTTTTTGTAGTAAAGTTAAGGTAACCTGAGTACTCTCTTTGCCCCTAATCTTTTCTACTGCCTCATTTAAACTCCAGCCAACGGTGTCTTCATCTAAATCTTTAGCTTGATCTTTAACATGTAAAATCAAATCTCCCGCCTGGATGCCAGCTTTTTCTGCTGGAGTACCCTTAAGGGGCGCTATTACTGCTAAAGTCTCATCAATGTATCCAAGCTCAATTCCTACCCCATAAAAAGCCCCAGCTAAATCCTGCGCACTTCTTTCGTTTTGCTTTGGTGGTAAATAAGTGGTGTAAGGATCGCCAATAGCAGCTGTCATCCCAGAGATAGCACCATTAACCATTTCTTTGGCATCAAGTTTTTCTGGATCAAGATAAGTTTGATCTAAATATCCCCAAACTTCCCAAAAAACTGAAAAGTCTAAGCTTTGCTTGTCTGCTGGAGTTTGGATATTAAAAATTTGAGAAAGGGGAATTTTTGCTGATAAAGGACCAGCCTGACCGTAACGATAGCCAATCACTCCCCCAAGAGCCAAAAGCAAAACCCCCAAGATAATATTCTTGAGGGATGCTACTGATATTTTTTTCTTAACCATAGCGGCTATTGTACATGAGCTATACGGTCTGGGTAAACGGCAACATCGCCAGATGTCTAGCACGTTTAATCTCACGGGCTAACTTGCGTTGGAGTTTTTGACTCAAACCAGTTTTGACTCGAGGTGAAATGTAACCTTGCTCACTCACAAATCTGCACAAGGTTGCTGGATCTTTATAAGTAAACTTTGCTTGATTGTTTTTGAGCATAGTTATCCTTTCTTAAAATGGAATGTCGTCAGCGACATCCTCAACTTCTACTTGTGCTTCTTTTGCAGGAGATTCTTTTTTTAACTCCTCTGGAGAATCGCCGTCATTGTCATCGTTATTGTCACCGCTACTGTCACCGCTGTTATCATTGCCGTCATTTTTATTATTGCCCTGACCACCAGAGTAACCACCGGCGGATCGTAACAAGATCATGTTATCAATCACTACCTCTGTGGTGCGACGACTTTGATCATCATCACCCTTCCATTCTCGAGTTTGGAGACGACCCTCTAAATAAACCTTGTCACCTTTGTGAAGCAACTGACCGCAAATTTCAGCCAGTTTAGCCCAAGCTACTACATTATGAAACTCAACTCTCTCTTGCTTCTCTCCACCGTCGGCTGGAGTCCAGCTTCTGTTGGTGGCTAGACCAAAAGAACAAACCGCAGTCCCCTTTGGGGTAAACCTCAAGTTTGGATCTCGGGTTAAATTCCCGATTAACATTACTTTATTGAGTGATCTAACTGCC
>JAHJBU010000090.1 GCA_018813375.1 Patescibacteria group bacterium | reverse complement strand
TTGCGTACCTGCTGATTTTTCAGCACTACGCTTGAAAAAGTCAGGGTCCATAATATGAAAAACTATCAAAAATTAAAACAACAGCTTTTAAAAAATAATAAAGTTAAACATGCTTATGATAAGCTAGCACCAGAGTATAGTTTGATTGAAAGTTTAATTGAAAAAAGAATAGAGAAAGGTTTAACACAGCAAGCATTAGCGTTAAAAATTAATACTAAGCAATCAGCAATTTCTAGATTGGAGTCTGGGAATTACAATCCATCTTTGGCTTTTTTACATAAAGTAGCACGTGGGCTTGGTGCTAGGTTGAAATTTTCATTTATTTAACTTACCAGCTTAAATGATAGTTCTACTTCAGAGCACCCGATATATTTGTATAGTTTTATTTTCAAACTCTAGTTCTAATAACCCTTCAATTTTTTCAAGTTTTTTTTCATTTGGCCCCACTACTACCCATAAAATATTGTTATCTTTCAGCCACTTTTTAGTTTGATTTTCATCCATTTCGCCTTTATAAAATTGGTTAATTAACACCAGCTTTTCTGTTGCGTTTGGAGTCTGGATGAGGTGACCAAAGTAAACAGGCTTGTGAGTATGAATTGGTAAGTGATTTCCCAAAACATAAGTAGCTAAAATTCCACCCTCTGGCTGTTCACCACTGGGTTCATTTTTGAGAAATTCAAATCCATCCCGTATATCTTGGGAATAATAAAACCAAGGATTGTTGTCTTTAATGGCTGAAATTCTTTGTGAAAATATGTAGCCTTGCGAAAGAGGGAATAATATTATAGAAAAAAATATAGTGAGCTGGATCAAGCTTGTATTTTTAAGAGATTTAATAATTAAGATCATTAAAATAGTTAAGGGTAAAAACAAACCACGGAGATAAAATCTAGCAAAACCAAGGGGTAAATATGCCATCACTAGAGATACGCCAATCCAGGAAAGTAAAAGCATGGTGTGTGATGGTGGCAATGGCTTTCTTTTTTGAGCCAGATGAATGGCAAAAAAGAGAATAAATAACCCGTAGCCAATCAAGAGCGGGATCAAGCTCACGGCATCTAAGTTTTGAGTAGTGATGCTGGCAAAACCAGTGCTTTGCAAGTGTTTGAAATAGAGAAAAGTTAGCATGGTGGAGATGGCACCAATTGTTCCTAGAGCTAGAAGGCATTTTTTTCTGTTTAATTTATTTTTGTTAATTAAAATATATACTCCCAAGATTGCTAGGTAACTAATTAGATAATATGGGTAAAAAAATGTCAGAGCTAAAAGTGCTGTTAGAGAAACAATCCACAACTTGTATTTTTTTTTGACGTCGTTTTTAGTAACTTTAGTAAATAAATAAAAACTGATTAGAGCGATGAAGTATAAGCTCATTCCTATGCCTTCATGAGCTCGCTGAAAACTACTGTGGAAAGTAAATCCAGTAATACTAGTATCAGCAGCATCTATAAAATTTTGAGTCAGCCAACCAAATCCTCCACCTAGAGTTATGATAAATATTCCTAGGAGTCGATTTTTAATAGCAGGGATAAATATTTTTAATATCCACCACAGGGTCATTAGTAATCCTATACCTGCTAGAATTGCTAGGATATGAAAAAGCAGATAGGGGTTTATTTTTGGAAAAAGATATCCAGCGAAAGTGTAAAGAGGATAAAATAAACTGGATAAATGAGGAGCAGTGGTATAAAGGTTCTGTAAAAGCAAGTGTCCAGTTTGACCATGAGTAATGGCGGTCACGTAGACATTGATATCCCAAGGATCAAACCACGAGGCTTGTCCAGAGAAAATTTGCCCCTTAGGAGTATTTAAATAAGCAATTAGGTTTGGTAATTGTTGGATGATGTTGACCATAGCTTCATCATATTATATTAGTTTCGCCAGAAGTCTATTAGAATGAATATAGAATGAAAAAAGAAATATTGTTAATTAATTGGCTGAAAGCACTTTTGGTGCTTATTTTAGTTTTATTGGTATTTGGATTCGCTCTTCAGAAAATTAATTTTGCTACTGCCGATATTGGTCGACATTTGATCAATGGCAAGCTTTTAGTAGAGCAAAAAACTTTAGTTTCTACCAATTATTATTCTTATACAATGCAGAACCAGCTGGTAACAAACCATCACTGGTTATCAGGGGTGATTTTTTATTTGGTTTTTCAACTAGCTGGTTTTAGTGGCTTGTCAGTATTTTATGCTGTGTTGCTTAGCATCGCCTTTACTTTCTTTTTTTTCATTGGCAAACGTCAAGCCCGGTGGTGGTCGCTAATTTTAACTACCGTCTTGTTTTTGCCTCTGATTGGCCTACGCTCTGAGGTCAGACCAGAGGCGTTTAGTTTAGTTTTTTTAGGCTTGGAGACTTGGTGGTTACTGCGTATTATGGAAAAAAAGCAGTTTAAATGGTGGGTTTGGTTGGTTTTTGGCTTTATCCAAGTTTTGTGGGTCAATCTCCACCTTTTCTTTTTCTTAAGCTGGGCAGTAGTGGGAGCAATGTTGATCCAGCAGTGGTTGCAAAAGAACAAGCCAGCGATAAAATTTTTACTTATTCTTTTAGGGGTGGTGGTTGTGGCCAGCTTCATTAGCCCCTTTGGTTACAAAAGTGTGATTGAGCCGTTTTTTATTCTCCAAGACTTTGGTTATCAATTGGCTGAAAACCAAACTTTGTTTTTTATGATTAAGCGTTTTGGTATGCTCCAGTATTGGCATGGGCTGACTGCGGTCATATTAGGACTTGGAACTTGCGGTTACCTAATTTGGCGTTATAACTCACGGCATCTTTTTGCCACCATCTTATTAATTTCTTTTTCAGTCTTTGCTTTTTTTATGAATCGTTTTGTTCCAATGTTGGGATTTATGCTAATTGGCTTTGGTTCATGGGTAGTAGGGGAATGGCTAGTTAAAAATCAGTTCTTAGAGAAGAGTTTAACTCCATTTTTATCAGTTTTTTTATTGTTAGTTTTTATTAGTACCAGAAGTTATTTATCACCTTTCAGATCAAGTTTTGGGATAGGTTTGCTTCCAGGCGCAGAGAGTTCTGCAGCGTTTTTCAAACAGCACAACCTATCCGGTCCAATTTTTAATAACTATGACATTGGGGGTTATTTAATTTACCAGCTTTTCCCAGGTCAGAGAGTTTTTATTGATAACCGTCCTGAGGCTTACTCGCCAGAATTTTTTAAGCGTTACATTAAAGCTCAGGAAGACGAGGCTGTTTGGCAGGAATTAGATCAAGAGTATGGTTTTGAAACCATTTTCTTTTATCGTCATGATTTTACCCCTTGGGCCCAGCCGTTTTTAATCAAGCGGATTGAAGATGAAGTTTGGGTAGGGGTGTATGTGGATAATTTTGTGTTAATTTTGGTGAGGGATGATGAAAAAAATCAGCAAGTGATAAAAGAATTTAGTTTGCCTAAAGAAATATTTACAATTAATTAGAAGCTATCTCCATGCCCAGCATACATTTGTTTTGAGCCAAGAAGCTCTTTGACTTTTGTCAGAGATTGGCTCATGTGTTTAGGGCTAGAATAGCTTAAATCTGTCCGCCCAATCACTCCACCAGCAAATAAGGTGTCACCGGTAAAGATCGCGCCGTCGTTGTATAGACAAATGCTGCCAGGAGTGTGTCCTGGCGTATGTAGGACTGTTAAAGTTTCTTGCCCAAACTTAATTTTGTCACCTTCTTTAAGAAATATATCGGGTATCGGAACCGGGTCAACCTGCATTTTTAGCCAATGTTGAGTTCGCTTTTTAGCACTTTTTACTAAAAATAAATCAGCCTCATACATCATGATTGGTACTTGGGAAAAATTTAACTTTAGCTCCAATAAACCTAGAAGATGGTCAAAATGACCATGTGTGATAATAATTGCTACTGGTTTTAAATCTAGCTCCAAAATTTTTTCACTAATAAACCCACCTTCATCTGCCGGGTCAATTACGATTGCCTCGCGAGTCTTTTCACACCAGGCTAAATAACAATTGGTAGCTAGTTGTCCAAGAGAAAAAGTTTCAATTTGCATTTTAAGTCAGTAGGCTAAATTAGCATCCGCACAATAATATCAATCACTGGCGAGATGAGTTGTGACACTGGTGAAACACCACCCCAGGGCATGATTAAGAAAATCAAAATCAAAGTACCATAACGACTCATGGCTTGTTCAAAATCATAAGCTGTTTCTTTTGGTAGTAGGGCGCTTAGAACTTTGCCACCATCTAGTGGATGAACTGGTATTAGGTTAAAAATAGCTAGCATGACGTTAATAATCAAGACTTGTACTAAAGCTAAATTTACCCAAAGCCATGGGAAAATACTCAGATTAATTATAATTGATAACACCCCCGCCATAATTAAGTTGGAGATAGGGCCAGCTAGAGCAATTAAGGCAGTATCACGCACTGGATCTTTGAGATTATAGGGGTCAAATTGGACTGGCTTGCCCCAGCCAAATCTAGTTAACAAGATGGCAATTGTACCCAGAGGGTCCAGATGTGCTCTGGGGTCTAGGGTGAGCCGATTTTGTGCTCGGGGAGTGGGGTCACCTAATTGATCTGCTGCCCAGGCGTGAGCAAACTCATGAATGGTGATGGCTAGTAATAGACCTGGGAATAATATTAAAAATATGAGTGGGTTAGAAAATAAAAGATTTAACATTAAACCATTATAACGCTTAGATTGTCGCTAAGCCTAGGTGGGTTTCAACTTTTATAAATCTATCTTCGTGGATATCTAATTGCTTACTGTTTTGAGATTGTCGGTAGCCAAAAGTAGAAATTTCTTCTCTGATAGTTTTTAGCTCTCCCATGACTTGGGACATGATTGTTATTGTTTTATGACGCAAAATTTTCATTTCTGCTTTAAAATTTTTTCTTTCCTGTCTAGCGTTTTTTACCAAGTCTTCCAAGTTTTCTACTTTTTTATTTATCGCTAAATGATCTTGAGCAATTAGGGTGTTGTATTTAAACAACATGTCTTCAAATTGCTTTCTGGATGGATGATTTTTGAGGTCTTTTTTTTAGCTTCTTCTTTTAATTTTTCTATGAAGAAGCTTTTAGTTATAAACGGACTGAGCTTTTTATCTAAGATTTTGTGTGTGATTAGCTGATCGTTTAATGTTGATTTTGGCATGAAATTGCCTTTCATTGTAATAAATATTTAGTTGATATGCTAGCAACAAGAGATTAATAAAATATTAAGAACCCTGAATTTTCAAGTGTAGCGTAGAAAATTTAGCTGGTAATTAAAATGCTGTGTAGATTAAGTATTACAAAGTGGTTTTTGACTTGGATAAGAAACTGACCCACCTACACATTTCGGGTAATTTGTTAGGAGGGGTTAAATACTCTGAGTTTGAAACCATTTGTTTCCTGACTTTCTCAATTTCGATAAATTTGTTTTCTTTATCCTTAGATCCAGGTGGGAGGTGTCAGGAAGAGGGCAAAAAGAGAGTAGTTTGCCGACAGGAGTCTGGGATGAGTTGATATAGTTGTTTGAGTTACTTTTTTGACAATAAAAAAATCTCCATTGATTTAGTGGTCCTTGGTAAACATATCCTTTAGATATATTTACCAAGGGTGCAGGAAGTAGATGTATCCTAAATGGATACACCAGGCAAGTAATTATCTTACCAGCCAACAAATTATATACACCAAAATCACTCTGGTTAGTTTTGATGTAATCTCATCATATTTGATGTAAAATCATCAAAGTTAAAAGTGTCACGCTAAGATGAACAAATTACTTGAGAAACTACCTACCTTATTTTATCTGAATCAAACAGGATTCTAACAACGCTCTGTTTTGATTACAGAAAGGAGAAAATTAGGTTATCAACTGAAGTTACCCGAAATGTGTAAGTGGGTCAGGATAAAAAAACGTTGATAAAGTTATGTTTTATGCTATTGTTATTATTGGTGACTAAAAGGTGTTGGTAACGGAATTACTAAAGCGCGTGATTAATTAGAAAGGAAATATGACAGAAAATTCAGAGGATTTAGGGGCAGGAAATCCAGAGGATTCAGTGGTAGAAAAAGGCAAGATTCCAGAAACGCCCCAGCGACGATTTGCACTACGTATAGAAGGATTATGCGAATTGTCAGTACTTGCGGTGGGAAAAGAAATTAATATTCCTTATGATAAGAATGATAGAACTCATATAATTTTTGGCAAAGAACCCGCTACTCGTAATAGGTCCAAATTTGAGGAGGACTATGTGCCTATTTTAAAGGTAAAAATTGATGTAGGCGATGATTCTAATAAAAGGCATATTTCAAGAAGAGCTATAGATTTTAAGTATGCTGCGGGGCAATATACAGTTACTAATCTTGCAACTGGAGTAAAAGAGGTTAAATCGCTTGACGACGACTTGAGAAATTGGGAGATTGACCTTGGTGGTGGGTATTGTTTGAAAGCGATGGAATTCGAGCGTTGCCCTGATTCATCAAAAATAAGAATAAAAACTCTTAAGCTCGTGCATAAGACTTAATTTGCTCTCTAGTTACTTACCTGTTAAAATACACATCCTATGGCAAGCTTTGATATGAAATACCCATCTATTGCTCACTTTGGCAACAAAGTGTCACATGCGAAAAATCGCACTAGTCGTGTTTTTAGACGTAACCTACATACTGTGACCGTCATAGTGGATGGTAAAAAGAAGCGTATGCGCGTACCCACAAAGGTTTTACGCTTGATGAAAAAAGCTGGTGTGACTACTCACTGGAAGAAATCTGAAATTAAAGATTAATTTTTTATTACGTTTTTAACTTCATTCCAAGGCTTAATTTCCATTCCTTCAATTTTAACTTTTTCTAAAACTAATTGTTCGTTTTGACCAACATGCGCAGAAATAATTTGCATTCTTCGTAGTCCTTTATTGGTGAGGACTTTAGTCCATAATAGAGGCCACGGTGAGTAAGCACGACTGGCTCGTTCAAGTTCTGCACTGTATTTACAATCCACATATTTATCACCACTATACTTATCACCACCGCCCATTGCTTGTTTAATTTTTTTCCAATCTACAAATGCATCTTGTTTGGTAATGCGCAAAGCAAGAGCAGTAGGAGAGGCAGTTGGTTGAGGCAGGGGAATGATTTTGCCATTAGCCAGCCCGAGCATGATCTTGGATAGTTCTTTACAAACTAGTTCAAAGCTAAATTGATAATATTCACTTTGCGTCCAGCTTTGATTAACTGCAAACTTTTTTTGCCAGACAATTGGACCTTGATCAAATTGTGGTGTCATCTCAATGACACTCACCGCAGATTCTTTTTCACCGCTAAGTAGTACAGATTGCCCTGGTGAGCTCCCACGCCACTTAGGTAGAGCAGATGGGTGAATATTTAAAGGCATAATTTTGGGTAGATTTAATAACCATCCTGGCACTAAATAGCCAAAATCTACTACTAGTAAAAAGTCTGGTTTTTTAAACTTACTAATTTCTTTTTTAACCTCTTCATCAACCTTATTTTTAATTAGCACAGTAGAAAGCTGATTGCTATTAGCAAAAATCTGAAATTGATTTTCGGTAAATTTACGGTCTCGCCCTATAGGTTTGGGAGCAGGGGTAATAATAAAAGAAATTTTAAACTCAGGATGTGAGAGTAGAGCCTTGGCGCACATGATGGTGCGCGGTGTAGTACCAGCAACAGCAACTGTATGTGGCATTAGATGGTCCTAATTAATTTTTGATCAATTTCTATCAATCTTTTTTTATCTTCACTCTGGTGATAAACCGGTAATCCATTTTCTAAAGCATAATCAGTAAATAGTACCCCATCTAAATGATCTAGTTCATGCTGAATAACACGAGCATGAAAGCCATCAAATCTATTTTTATGATTAACTAATTGCTCATTTTCAATAGTTTGATATTCCAGTTCTATCCAGCGATGACGTGGCACTGGTCCAAATAATCCTGGTAAAGATAAGCAACCTTCAAGATCTGAATCTTTTGGATTAATTCCTAGGACTTTTTTTCTTTTGCAGGCTTTATTAATAGTAGGATTAATAAAATAGCGTAATTCTCCAGCTGGACGATCGCCTGGCTTACCTACTTCATCATTAAATGGCAAGCTCGTGGCAAAAACTCTTAATAATTTATCAACTTGAGGCGCAGCTAGACCCACCCCGCGTGGATTGCGCGCATCTTTTAGAGTTTTCTGAAGTTCTTTGGTAAATTTAATTAATTGTTCATCTATTTGTTTAACTTCGATAGCTCTTTCGCGTAGTCTAGGGTGGGGGATGGTGATAATTTTCATTTTATTTTAGCCTCATTTTAATCTTATTTTAGTTCTTCTAGTGTTTCATTTACAAATTGATTGTCTTGAGTAATGTGATCATAAATATATTGATATTGGATTTTTGCTAGCTCTATGTTTTTAGCA
>JAHJBU010000089.1 GCA_018813375.1 Patescibacteria group bacterium | reverse complement strand
GTCTGGTCTTTTTACTGGTATAACACTAAAAAATTTGATTGCTGAAAAAGTCTATGCTTACAATTTATTAATATTTGGCGTAGGTTTGACAGGCGTTGATACTAAATTAGTAATTGGAAATGTTGCTAAAGTGATTGATAGTATTGATTGGTCAAAAGATGAAGACAAAAATAAAAAAAGTGCTATTAACTATTCATTGAACTTAATGAGAGAGGTAGGGCAACCTCAAGGCCTAGAGCAATTACCAGAAAAAGAAAGAGTCGATCTCTGGTAAATATTTAGCTATTAAGAAATAAATGTAGTTTGATAAATTTTACTGAAAATATAAGACATAACAAGATATGAATGAAGCTCGAGAAGATATAAAAAGTTTAGAAGTGGGCAGTCCAGAACCAACAGAAGAGCCTAATAAATCGCCTCAAGAGATTTTATATGAGATCAATGCTACATTAGGTGCAGCTCCGAGGAAATAGTACCATCCCATTTTGGTTACGAATTTTAGAATTGACAAATCGTCTATTTATCGTCTATAATTCGTCTATAATGTTTGTTCCAAAATACACGATTACCAATAAGCTTTTAGCTCAAATTAAGCAAATAAATTCATTAATTAATCAGCTTAATCAACAACATTTTCCTCAAGTAATTTTAGCAGAGTTTGAAAAAACCGCTCGTTCTATTTCTACTTTTGCTTCCACTAGTATTGAAGGCAACCCCCTCCCTTTAACAGAAGTCAAAAAGATTTTAAAAAACCAGCCCCAGCCCCAGCTCCAACCCCAGCATTTGCGTGATAGTGAGAAAGAAGTGCTTAATTACAATCAAGCACTTCAAGATCTTGATCAGCAGTTATTTAAAGGTCAGATTAAGTTTGACCTCAAGCTGATTTTGAAGATTCAAGGTCAAGTTATCAAAGATCTTCTTCCACCTCACCAAATTAACACCCTACGTCAAGAACCAGTCGTTATTCGCAATGCTCAAACTAGGCAGATTATTTTTATGCCTCCAGATGTTAAAGACGTAAAAACATTGATGAAGGAATTAATAAATTTTGTGAATAAAAATCAAGGCAAAATTGATACCTTAATTTTAGCTGGGATTTTTCATAAGCAATTTGTGATTATTCATCCTTTTATGGATGGCAATGGCCGGACTACTAGACTAGCTACAAAATTTTTATTAGCTCAACTAGGTTTGAATACTTTTAATTTATTTAGTTTTGAAAACTATTATAACCAAAATGTAACTCGCTATTTTCAACAGGTGGGTGAGCTAGGTGATTATTATGATCTAAATAAACTAGATTTTACCACCTGGCTTGAGTACTTTGCTGAAGGCATTATTGATGAATTAATGCGAGTACAAAAAGTTTTCCCTCAATCAAATCAAGGTCCTAGTTCTCAGCTTAAAGACTATCATAAAAAGATACTCAAATTCATTCAGAGACAAGGTTTTATCACAGATCATGATTATGCTCAGTTGGTAGAGAGAGCCAAGTCAACTAGAGCTAAAGATTTTAGTAAGCTCATTGAGTTGGGATTAATAGAAAGAAAAGGCCAAGGTCGAGCTACTTATTATGTAAATGTTGCATTGGCGGAGAAATAGGTTTTTTGATATAATTCTATCCGTTCGCCTAGAGACTTGATATTTTTGCAAGAGAGGGACGGGCTTAAGTCGGTCCTTTTTTGTTATAATGAGGTCGTAAGGCTGGCAATTAAAGCTAGTAATCAAAAAAAGAAAACAATAAAAAGGAAATATTTATGTCAAATCTTTCAGATGTAGTACGAACAGAATTCGCTGCTGCTATTAATCAAATCGCTACTGAGCGCAAAATTGAGCCAGAGGCAGTTCTAGATGCCATCCGTCAAGCTTTAGTCTCAGCCTATCGTAAAGAGGCTAGTATTCTTGATGACGAAATGTACTATTTTGTTAAATTAGATGCCGGCACTGGTGCAGCTAAGATTTTTGAGGCTCCAGTTTTAGAGCGAGACGCAGAAACTGAAGAGATTATTTCTTGGGATGAAACTAAAGCTAAAGAAGTAACTCCAGCTGGCTTTGGGCGCATTGCAGCTCAAACTGCTAAACAGGTAATTTTGCAAAAAATTCGTGAATCTGAGAAAAATCAGATTATTGCTGACTTTACTGACAAAATTGGAGAGATTGTCAACGGTCAGATTTTGAGAATGAGCCGTGGGACAGTGATTGTTGATTTGGGCAGAGGTCAGGGTTATATGCCCCCAGAAGAACAGATGCGCGGTGAGTTTTATCGGCTTAATTCTAGAATCACTGTTTATCTTAAAGAAATTGAAGACACCGTTCGTGGTCAGCGCATTATTGTTTCTAGAGCTGATAAAAATCTAGTTTCTAAGTTATTTGAGCGCGAAGTACCAGAGGTAAATTCTGGCGCAGTAGAGATAGTAGCTATTGCCCGTGAAGCAGGAGTACGTACAAAACTAGCTGTTAAAAGTACACAAGAAGGTGTAGATCCGGTTGGTTCTTGTGTGGGTCAACGTGGAGTCCGGGTTCAAGAGGTCATTAAAGAGCTGAATAACGAAAAAATTGATATTATTCCTTGGTCTGAAGATAAGCAAATGCTTTTGCGCGGAGCTCTTTCTCCAGCTGAAAGCCTGAAGATAGATATTGATGAGAACTTTAACACAGTTGTTGTAACAGCCCCAGATGAGCAATTGTCACTTGCTATTGGTCGAGGTGGGCAAAATGTCCGTTTGGCTGCTAAGCTTACTGGCTATTTAATTACTATTAAATCTGCACAGGGCAAAGTGAAATCAACAGTTACCGGCGATGAAGAATACGAAATTGATACTTATGAAGGCTTATCACAAGAAGCTAGAGAGCAACTAATACAGTACAAGCTCACTACCGCTGGTGATTTATCAAGATTTAAGGAAAAATGGCAAGAAATGGATGAGCTAGCTGATGATCAAAAAGAATTACTCCAAAAGCGAGTTGATGAGTTTGAAGTCGAATTAGCTGCTCAAGAAGAAAAATTTGCTAAGTTTGCTAATGAGAATAAAGATCAAGAAAAAGCTAAGGCAGAAGTTAAAGAAAAAGTTAAGGCAGAAGTTAAAGAAAAAGTTAAGGCAGAATAATTTATGGCTAATCAAATTCGGCCACCAGTAGTCACTATCATGGGTCATGTTGATCATGGTAAGACTACTCTTTTGGACTACATTAGAAAAACTAATGTTCAATCCAAAGAAGCCGGTGGAATTACCCAGCACATCGGTGCTTATCAAGCTAATCATCAAGGTAAAAAAATTACTTTTATTGATACTCCTGGACATGCTGCTTTTGCTAAAATGCGTCAGCGTGGAGCAGAGTTGACGGATATTGTGGTATTAGTGGTAGCAGTTAACGATGGTGTCAAACCACAAACCATAGAATCAATCCGACACATAAAGCAAAGCAATGTATCAGTCATAGTAGCACTTAATAAAACTGATCTTAAAGATGTCCAGCCCGATGTAGTTAAAGGTGAACTGGCAGAACATGATATTTTAGTCACTGATATTGGCGGTGAGGTTGAGGCAGTTGAATTATCTGCCAAAACTGGTAAAGGAGTTGATAAACTACTTGATACAATTAATGCCATGGCAGAGCTTTTAGATCTTAGGGCAGATGCTTTATTGCCTTTAGAGGCGATTGTAATTGAATCTGCAATTAATCAGCATAAGGGTTGCGTGGCTAGTGTGATAGTCAAACAGGGAACGCTCAAGATTCGTCAAGAGCTAATCACAGCTGATAATCAAACTACGGGTAGAGTCAGGGCTTTAACCAACGAGCAAGGTCAAAGTTTGCAGGAAGTTTTACCAGGTAATCCAGCAGAGATTCAGAGCTTTGATCAAGTTCCTGATGTGGGAGCAATTATTCATGATGCCCAAGCAGAATATAAACAAGAAGAAGTTATCACAAAAGAAGTAGTTAGTACTGATGATCCGGATGCCGGCTGGGATTTTGAAGCTGCATTTGCAGGTGAAAAAGAAAAACTTAAACTAATAATCAAAGCTGACGTTCGGGGTACACTTGAGGCAATTTTACAAACAATAGATGAAGAGAGTGCGGAAATTATTAGCTCAGGGGTGGGAATTGTAACAGAAAGCGATGTTGAGCTAGCAGAGACTACTGGAGCTAGAATTATTGCTTTTAATACTAAAGTTCCTAACCAAGTTAAGCGACTAGCTAAACAGCGTGGAGTCAAGATTAAGGAATATCAGATTATTTATAAACTGATTGAAGATTTGCAAAAACAGATGCTAAAGCTAATTGAGCCAACTATTGATGAAGTTCAAACTGGAGAAGCTGAAATTTTACAAATTTTTAAGATGAAGGGTAGAAAAATTGCTGGCTGTAAAATTATCACTGGTGAAATCAAAAAAAGTGATTTACTGCACATCAAGCGTGATGAAGAAATTTTATTTAATCCAGTAATTGCTTCGATACAGCATAACAAAGATGAGGTGGATAAAGTTACTGCAAAAAGTGAGTGTGGAATTACTTTTAAACAAAAGAAGCTAGATTTTGAGGTTGGGGATAAAATTACTGCTTATTATGTAGAAGATGATTGATGGTATAATTCCCATCTAACAATATAAAAAATGGTTACTTTGTTTCTTGGTTGTCGCCTGATAACTGAGAAAACAAGGGAATATATACTCCACAAAGAGGTGGAAAGAAAGGAAATACCATGTCTTTAACAAAAAAACAAAAACAGCAGGTTATTAAAGATTTTCAATTATTTGAGGGCGATACTGGCTCACCTGAGGTTCAGGTAGCTTTATTAACCGCCTCTATTCAGGAATTGACTGACCATCTCAAGCAACATAAAAAAGATGACCACTCTAGGCGCGGATTACTTAAGCAGGTCGCTAAGCGTCGTCGTCTATTAAACTTTTTAAAAACTCGCTCTGAAGATCGTTATAAAGAGTTACTTAAGAAATTAGGTTTAAGTAAGTAGTTTTAAGTTGGGTAGACATAGATTATTTAGCTCGTTTTTACCTTTTGCGGGTTTATTTTACCTTTTACGGGTCTATTTTACCTTTTGCGGGTTTATTTTATATTAAAATACTCATTTCACTTTTGATGCAAATGCATCAATTTTGATGAGATTTCATCAAACTGAACCTGCTCTTAATTTGGATATAAATACTGCCCAGGCTTAAAATATTAGT
>JAHJBU010000088.1 GCA_018813375.1 Patescibacteria group bacterium | reverse complement strand
ATGGTCAATCAAAAGTAGAGCTATTACATAGCTTATTAGTCAAAGAAGGATTTGATAAAGTATTGGTTTTTGGCCGCACCAAACATGGCTTGGATAAACTAGATAAAACTTTATATAAAAAGGGATTCAGAGTAGCCGCTATTCACGGTAATAAATCTCAGGGTCAACGCCAGAGAGCTCTGAAAGAATTTAAAAGAAATTCTATTCAGGTCCTTTTAGCAACTGATATTGCTTCCAGAGGTTTGGATATTGATGATGTAACTCACGTGATTAACTATGATCTTCCGCAAACTCGTGAGGATTACATTCATCGCATCGGTAGAACTGGCAGAGCTAATAAAACTGGCATTGCTTTAAGTTTTGTGGAGTAGAAAATAAGAAATTTTAGTAACAAAATGAACACACCATAATTACAAATCTATAAAGTTGCTGATCATTATCACTCTCTTTTAAATATATAATAAACGCCAATGAAAAAAATTATGAGGCGAGTCAATCCTAGAGTGTACACCAGAGAATACTATCTAAATGACTGTTCTGGTTACCAAGAGTTTCAACAAAGTTGGGGGGAAGAGCTTGAGCCGAGATTTGTTGAGATTATTGACAAAATTCCAGTTAAAAAAGGTGATCTAGTTTTGGATATTGGATGTGGTCGAGGTGAATTAGTGCTTTGGGCAACCCAACGAGGAGCAAGGGCGGTGGGGGTCGACTACTCAGCAGTAGCTATTAAATTAGCCAATTCAGCTCGATGTCGCTGGCCCAAAAAAAATAGAAAAGCAACTAAGTTTAAACAAATGGATGCTAAACAACTAAAATTCCCCGATCAAAGTTTTAATTTAATTATCATGTCCGAAGTTTGGGAACACATTTATCCAGAAGAGCAAGAAATTGCTTTAAAAGAAATGAAAAGAGTATTAAAAAAAACTGGTCAAATCTTTATTCATACTGCTCCTAGTCGTTGGTTTAATGACTATACATATCGATTTTGGTGTTATCCAATGAGTAGCTTAATGGTGGGTGTTTGCAACTTGTTTAAGAAAAATGATAATTATCCCAACCTAGCTCCCTGGAGTCAGATTCGCTCAGATTCTCATCAGTTGATGCATGTGGCCGAACCTGATTATTTTTCAATGAAAAAATTATTCAATAAAATGCAACTAAAAGGATCAATCAAGTCAACCAACGTCACTGTGCTTAAACCAGAACTTAGCTGGAAAGATAAATTATTTAATGCGCTTGTTTATCTTCATCCTTTGGGGACAAAGTTTCCTTTTAATGTATTGTGGGGTAATGATTTTTTTGTACTACTACAGAAGTCTTAACTTTATATAAAAAGGGATTCAGAGTAGTTTCTATGCATCGGTAGAACTGGCAGAGCTAATAAAACTGGCATTGCTTTAAGTTTTGTGGAATAGAAATAAACTCTGCTTCTCTTCATTAATTTATTTTTTATTAATATGAGCCACACCTTCGCTTTGAGCAGCTTGAGAAGCGATTGTAAATTGAGCCTTGGCCTGAAATTCTTTAATATTTTTAGCTCCCGTATAAGACATAGCACTACGTAAACCACCCGCTAAATCATTAATAATCCACTCTGCCGAACCTTTGTAAGGCACCGTAGTCATAATACCCTCAGCACTGCGAAACTCTCCCAATTTAAAACCATTATCTTTCATATATTCCTCTGAAGCTTGACCACGAACTTTTTTTACGCCAGCTTCTACTTCTCCAGGAGTCTCTTCTGTGCCAGCCAGCATTGAACCTATCATAATCACTTTAGCTCCAGCAGCAATTGCTTTAGCAAAATCAGCTGGCTTACGAATCCCGGCATCAGCAATAATTTCCAGTCCAGAAGAAACTGTTTCAAAAACTGCTGATAATTGTGGAAAGCCTGATCCAGCCACCAAACGAGTGATGCACATTCCACCACCACCGACCCCAACTCGAGCAATTTTCAGACCTGCTTGTTTGTATGACATTGCTTGATCAAAACTAACAATATTGCCAGCAATTACAGTAATCTTTAGCTTATCTTGAATTTTGATAGCTGTCTCTGTAATCTTCTTCATTCCTCCGTGAGCCACATCTAGCAACAAAGCCTTAACCCCCAGTTTTTTAAAGGCTGTAGCATTTTGCATTGCATTTTTAAGTCCAATTGAATAAACAGCATCAATTCCATCTTTTTGCAAACGCTTACAGGCAACTAGAGCTTCATCGGGAAAAACTCGAGGCATAAAAGTCAAACCACCCAAGCGATGCATTAAGCGCGCCATTCTTTCACCACTAATGGTATCCATGGGCGCAGTCACAATTGGTTTTTGTAAAATAAAAGGACCAAATTTAACTGAGAGATCAGTCTCTTTTCTTGAGTCTATTTTAGTCATTGCTTGAGGCACTAACAAAACGTCATCATACGTCAGGCTAGCTGGATGGACATGACCCAGTTTTGGCCAAACTTCAATTTTACCGAGAGATTGATAAAAGTGTAAAGACATAAATGACTTAATTTGAGTCTACATTAACAAGCAATGATTGTACATAATTTGACTCTTCGGTGAGTGTTAGCTAAAAATTATGCATCTGCTATCACTATAAATGCAGTATAATAATCTCACAAGAAAGTAATTATGACAAAAAAGAAAAAAGTAAAATCGACAGTACCAAAAACAAATT
>JAHJBU010000087.1 GCA_018813375.1 Patescibacteria group bacterium | reverse complement strand
TTTAGGTCAATCTAAAAACTTAGCTTCATCGCCTCCTCAAGCAACCACACCTCCTAAAAAAATAAGCCCTCAGATACCAGGTCAAGTTCCCGATATTGAAGATCACTCTGATAAAATTGCTATTATGCAACCAGAAGATGCGCTACCAACTAAAAAAATAGCTACTCTTAGTGGTGGGCTATCTGATTTAGTAAAAAACAGCGACTTAGCTACAAAAAGTAGCTCAATAAAAACTCCAGATGCAAGCTCAGCTGCAACTGTAACAACTATTGACTTAACCAAAAGTGAAGCAGACTCAAGCTCGCCCACTGTCAACAGCACTCAACCAAAAATTACTGGCAGAGCAGCCCCCAATGTAACAATTAGTATTCAGGTCCACTCTGACACTAATATTGATCAATATATTGTTGCTGATAGCGAAGGCAATTTTGAACTTGATCTCACTCAACTAGAACAAGAGCTAGAACCCGGAGAACATACCGTTACTTATAGCTATGAAGATCCTCTAACAGGTGAAACTGTCACTAAAACTCAAACTTTTTATGTATCAGACACTGGCGGTCAGCTTGCCCAAGCCGATACTGGTGAAACCGCCCAAGAAGAAGTGCAAGATAATGAATATCCTTATGGTTCTTCAAATCCCTACCCGTTAGATAGTGAGGATGAGACAGAGTCAGCTGAATCCACTGATTCAGGCGAAGCTACTGACTCAGGTCGTGTTTCTGTTCCTTCTACTACAAGTGCTATTCCTGTCTCCGGCTCTGTTGGCACCACCTATGCCCTTATTTTGGGCGGTTTATTCTTTATTTTAGCTGGAGCCTGGAGCTGGTGGATCGCAAATAACCTAGAAGAAGAGTTGGTTGTATAATAAGCTCCTTATATGGAGATTCACCCTTATTATTTATCATTTCAAAAACGGATATTTGACCTAGTTATCTCTTTAATATTATTGATAATTCTTTTACCTTTATTTTTATTAATTAGCTTGTTGGTGCTAATTACATCGGGATGGCCGGTTTTCTACCACCAAAAACGCCTAGGGGGAAATAAAATAGTTTTTAGGATTTTTAAATTTCGCACTATGTATGTAGGCGCAGAAAAAAACCAGTGGCGTTACCGTCAACAAAATCAAGCTCCAGACCCAATGTATAAAAACTGGCAAGACCCTAGATTTGTAGGAATTGGAAAATGGCTGTCTAGAACAGGTCTAGATGAATTGCCACAATTAATTAATATTATTGTCGGGAATATGAGCTTAGTAGGACCGCGGCCTTTACCAGTTTATGAAGCTGAAAAATTAAATAAAAGCTGGGATTTTAGATATCAAGTCAAACCAGGAGTATTTTCGCAGTGGAGTGTAAATGCCAAACGACATAACTCACTAAAAGAATGGAAAAAACTAGAAAAAGAAACATTAGAATTTGGTGGGATTAAATATGAAGTAAATATTATTTTAAAAACTCTGAGAGCATTAATCTAAACTGTTTTTCAAGCGCATTTGGCAAAAAAACCCAAACTATATTTATGAAGCCTTGAAAATGGTACCAAAATGGTACCATTCGTAACGATGCTAACTAATATGAAATTAAAAAAATATTTCCAGTTTTTATAATTTTTACTTCTATTTCACCAGCCTCTTTACCAGCCTCCCGCAGGGGGGTGTCAAAATGACATCAAAAGGAGGGCAAAAGGATGTCAAAAAGTGGTCAAAAAGAGGGCAAATTGACTACAGGGGTCTGGGAAGAAGAATAAGATTGTTGCAGAGATTTGATAAAAACTACAAAAGTCTAAATCTAGGTTTAAATCTATGCAAGTAGTAATAAAATCTATGTAAATCTATGCAAAAACAGTATAAAACTCTAATAAAAATCTAAATTAATCAGCAAAATCTTGCCAGACCGCTTCACCGCGAATAATTTTGGAAACCTGAGAATAGCGATCTGGGTCAGGATAACCCACTTTAATTGACTGAAGTCCATAATAACAATCATCATGACGAAAATCGGGCTGAGAATCAGATTGAAAATTATCTAAACACTGTTGGTAAAGTTGTTTAGCGCTTTCCAAATCACCTTGTAATACTGCGAAATTAGCTGGTTGGACTGCCAGCCAATAGTCATCTGGCTGTAAGACAATCATTGTTTTAAGTACTGACATAGCAACTTCATATTTTTCTAACTTAACCAATTGATCTACTTGGCTTTCTTTATACAAACCATCGGCTAACTCAAGCATTTGCCCTGATAACTTAATTTTCTGCTCATAACTCACGCTGTCTTTTGCTTGTGTCCACAATTGATAAACTTGCTCTATCCACTTTTCCGCCTGAGCCCACTCTTGCTGCGCCAAATAATATGAGATTAAATCTTGATTTACCACTGACCAAGGATCAATTTCAAACCATTGTTCTTTAATTTGCTGGCGTTGTTTCTCATCTTTTGCTTGTGATAATTTAGTAAAATAGATATCTGGCTGTGCTGTATAAATTGCAAACAGTCGCTGTTTACCTTGATCATCTAAACTCAAATCTGTTTCATAAATTTTTCGATGCCAATGGAAATAAGGAAAAAACTGAAACGCCTGTTGGACTTGATCTGATCTAGTTAAATAATCAGTATATAAATATAATCCTGCTAGTGAAATCAACGCAAAAATCAATATAAAATACCCTGTTTTAAAAAAATTTGAAAGACTTTTTTTAGTTATCTTAGCTGATTTATCAATCCTATCTCTAATCAATAAAGCTAGCAATATCACAGTAATACCAAAAATACCCACAAAATCCCAGTCAAAATCAAATAGTACATCTAGATAAATTGCTGAAATGCCTAAAAAAGTTGCTTGCCTCCAACTCCACTGTGACTTTTTTTCTAAACTTCTCCAGGCTAAATATAACAAACCAAACATTAAAATTGCAAATAAGCCTCCGCCAATCAAACCCATCTCTGCCAAAGCTTGCAAAAAAGCATTGTGAGCATAATTGGTTGACCCATAAGGAATGAGGTGATGTTTTTTAGACGCCATTCCAAAAGTACCTGGACCTGACCCCAACCAAGGCTTGTCTTTAACTATTTCTACTGCCCATTGCCAATATTTAGGGCGAGATTCTACCTTGATAGATTTACATAGTTGTTTTTCTAAACTGGGCACAGGACAAACAAAATTTGGCTTTACTATAGTCGCAACAGAAAAGAAAACTTTTCCTATTAATACTATTAAAAATAAGCCCAATAATGTCTTGAGGATAAAATTAAGCCGATATTTCTTAACTAAATTATTTTTTTGCAGCAGACGGAAAATAAACAAAAATTGGATCAATCCTATCACCACCGCCACCCGCCCAAAACTAGTCAGTAAGCCTAAGGTAAATGCCATAGGTAAAAACCACCACCAAAAAGATTGTCCAGCCTTGGCATACTCACTTGCCAGCCACCAACTTAGAGGAATAAGTAGTAGCAGCAATGCTGCTAAATGATTATGCCCATAAGTAGCGTGTAATAAATTCATCCCAGGTAATAAACCTGCTAAATGAGGAAAAAACTGAAAAATAGTGCTGACCAAAATAACCACCAAACCAATTAGCAATAGAGATTTAATTACTCTCTGGCTAGAAATTAATGATTTTTTGACTAATAAAAAAAACCAAAATGTCAAAAAAATGAAAGCATATCTGGCAGTAAGGTGAATTGAGATAGGTAGATTAGTTGAAAAAAATAAACTTAGACCAATGCTAAACAAAAACAACAGCCACACAACGACCAGCCACTTATATTGACTAATTTTTTGCCATTCTATCTCACTAGCAAACAATAAAAACAATAAGCTCATCCCGCCCAATAAAATATATCCCAAATACGACTCTCCCAAAAGCAATA
>JAHJBU010000114.1 GCA_018813375.1 Patescibacteria group bacterium | reverse complement strand
GTTTTTTTTGCATACTTTGAGTTTACCACTCATGATAGAGTAGTTTTATGCGCAAAAAACTGGATAGAAAATGGGTGTGGTTAATTTTGGTAGTTGTCGGATTAGTGGTTTTTGCTAATAGTCTACCAAATAATTTTGTTTGGGACGATGAAGAGCAAGTGGTGAATAACACTCTGGTTCATTCACTTAAAAATTTACCTTATTTTTTTTCTGGGAGCACCTTTAACACCGGTGGAGCTTCGGGTCTTAGTGGGATGTATTACAAGCCACTAATGACTGTGGCGTTTGCGACTATGCATGGTTTGTTTGGGCCTCGTGCGATGGGTTTTCATGCGGTCCAGATTGGCTTGCATATTTTAAACGCTATTTTAGTGTATTTGTTTTTTAAAGAGTTATATGGGCGATTAAGTTTTAAAAAGAATAAAATATCTACTCAATTAACGAGCTGGCTAGCTTTGTTAGGTGCGGTGGTATTTTTAATTCATCCTCTAAATGTAGAGACGGTGGTTTATGTCTCTAGCATGCAGGATATTTTGTTTTTTTTGTTCGGGATCGGTGCGACTCTAGTGATGATGAAAAAAGAAGTGAAATTTAAGTGGCTGTTTGCAGTTTTTGGTGGATTGTTGTTTTCACTGCTGTCAAAAGAAACGGGCATAGTGTGGGTGGTGTTTATTCCTATAGTAGCGTGGATTTTACAGCGAAGTTTTTGGAAGAAGTGGAGTTTAGTAGTAAGTGGAGTTAGTTTTACAGTCTATGCATTTTTGAGATTTGCTGTGGCAGGAGTAGGGCTAGAAAAACATGGCTTGTCACCAATTACCCAGATGAGTTTTACAGAAAGATTGTGGTCTGTGCCAAAAATTGTGGTTTATTATTTGCAAAATTATTTATGGCCAAATAAGCTAGCTATTTCTCAACATTGGGTAGTAAAAGGAGCCAGTTGGAAAGCAGTGAGCTGGAATGAATTTTATTTGCCTTTATTAATAGTATTTTTGGTAGGAATGGGATTATTGTGGGTTGGGTGGAAATTGTGGCAAAACTCTAATGAGTGGAGGAGAGTTTTTGGAGTATTTTTTATTTTATTTTGTTTAGGCATGGGAATTCATTTGCAAATTTTCCCCCTAGATATGACGGTCGCTGATAGGTGGTTTTATTTGCCACAACTAGGATTGTGGGGGATGGTGAGTTTGCTGTTTTTGAGATGGGGGAGTCAAGTCTGCTTTGGCTGGAAAAGAAAGGTGTTGGTTGGATTGGTGGGATTGGTGCTAGTGGCATTGAGTATTCGTAGTATGGTTCGCAATCGCAATTGGCGTGATGGTTTAACTTTATATAGTCATGATATTAAAATTGCAGTCGATTCATTTGATTTAGAAAATAATTTTGGGGTGGAGTTGTATCGAGTTGGGCGTAAGGAAGAAGCAAAAGTTCACTTCACGCGCTCTACAGAATTAGCAGATCACTGGTGGACAAACTGGAGCAATTTGGGGGTAATTATTGAAGAAGAAGGGGACTTGGAAACTGCAGCTGTTTATTACCAAAGAGCCATAGACAATGGCCAATACTTTTTGGCTTTTCAAAATTTAGCGCGGGTCAAGGCTCTGCGGAATCCAGAGGCAGCGATTGTTTTTATTAAAGATAGTTTGGAATTATTGCCTTACAATGCGGAGCTTTATAAATGGTGGGCGGTGGCAGAGTATGAGTTAGAGAACAAAGATGCTGCGTTGCAAATTTTACAGAGGAGTTTTGAGTTGGCGCCATCACAAAAAACAGCACAGTTATATTGGTTGATGGATCAAGGTGAGGAGCTAGAGTTCTAAGCTGTCATAGTCATTGGGGAGAATTAGTGCGTAACTTATCTACCATTTTCTTCATAGGTTTGAATAAATTCGATTGCTTGTTGTTGCTCATTTAGAGTTTTGGTGGCGGTAATATCTAATTTTTGCAAAAGATTAATGAAAAATTGAGGTTTGGTGATAATTGAGCCTTGCTCTATAGCGGTCTTTGCCAGCTGAAGTTGTTGTTGAATATCGTTGATTGTTTGTGGAAGAACTTCATACCAAAATAATTTCCGAAACTGAGCTATAGTGGTGGGATTAATTTTTAACTGTGATTGGGTCAATGAAGTGGCAAAGTAGGTTTTAATTAATTGAGTCACCACTGGCGATAAATGACCATTTTTAAGATCATCCTCCCAATCATGGATATCATCATTTAATTGGCGGGCGGTAAGGTAATGATACATAAATTCTAACAAAAATTGTACTGGAGCATCATAGCGAGAGTAACCTAGCCGATAGAGAATAGCCAAGGGTCCTAAAGCGTGACCAATAGATTTATCTGCGATCTGTGTAAGAAGAGTGTAATCTGGTAATCTGGCGGGTAGTGTCAGGAGGTGTTTTTTAACCACACCGCGACAATCAGTAATTTCTTTAAGTTCTGCTGAGTCTATTTGAGTCATTAGTTGGGTGAGATGTTGGATAAATTGAGAGTCACCAAGCATTGTTTGAGCGTAGTTGAGTATAAATTCACGGTGTGCAAAATTCGCAATGGTGATGAGTTTAGGGTTAGTTTCTTGATCCATCACATCGTCATAAATTGAGTACGCCAACCATCCCCAAAAATTAGCTAGACCAAGTTGGTGCAAATCTGTGGCAGAAATTGTTTGAGTTGGTTTGTCTATAGCTTGGTAAAAATGCGTGGGTAG
>JAHJBU010000086.1 GCA_018813375.1 Patescibacteria group bacterium | reverse complement strand
CAAAACATTATTAAAGCTGGTCACTGCCCTTTTTGCATGGAAAATTTACAAAAATATCATACTTCACCATTTCTTAAAGAAACTAAAAATTGGCTGTTAACTACTAATCGCTGGCCATACCCTAATACTAAACATCATCTACTGGCAATCCTTAAAACCCACAAAGAAATGCTAAGTGAACTAACTGAACAAGAAGGCGCGCAGCTAATAGAAATTCTAGCTTTTGCTCAGAAACATACCAATGCGCCTGGTGGTGGTTTTGCTATGCGCTTTGGTGATACCAATTATTCTTCTGGTACAGTATCTCACATCCATGCCCATTTCATCGTGCCAGATATAGACGCGCCTGATTTTAAGCCAACTAAATTTAAGATTGGAAAGGATAAAGAGAAGCGAGAAAGCTAAATTCTCACTTTAATCAACTTCACCCCCTGACCTCTCATTATCTCCGCCCCATCAACCATCGAATAACCTTCTTTATAAAATACCCGTTTAATCCCTGAATATGCAATTAATCGAGCACAATATGGGCATGGAAAAATAGTTACATACAAATCTGCACCATCCAATGAAATACCCTGTCGTGCTACATCAGCTATGACCACTTCTTCTGCATGAAACGCCGTTGATATTTCTATTGCAACTCCCCTACTAAAATTAGCCCGCGGATCACCAAAAATATATTGATTTTGGTCTGAGGGAACATGTTTGTTATGAGCAATCGCAATTAATTTACCGTCTTTAGCTATCGCAGCAGCAGTTTGTCTCCACCAATCCCCACTTTTTTGACTCTCCACCACCGCTTGCCCCATAAATTGCTGGTGAAGTTCTGCTGTGGTTACCTCATCATCTGGAATTACATCTTTTTTCTGCTTAGTTTTAGCTTCGCTCCAGCGCAAAAAAATTGAATCAAACTTAATTTTTTCATTCGTGTCAGCAAAAAACTTCTTTTGCAACCAATCACTAATCTCATCTTCCGACATAATAATTTGCTCATAATCACCAATGTCGGCTTCATTTTTCAGATGAATAATTTTTCTATCTGGCAAAAGAGTTTGCAAAGAATTAACAATTTGCTGTGTTTCTAAAGCTCGAATATCTTTCTGAATTGATCTAAATTCACCTTCCAGCAACCCTTTGTCAACTATTGCTAAATCAGCAGCTGGGTATTTTTCAAACAGCTGCATATAACCCCGATGCAACACTGGCACATAAACCATAATCGCAGTTTTATTTACCACAGTCTTATTTATCGCCATTTTTAAGCTCCTCAATCATCTCTTCCATCACTTTGACAAATTTTTTACTTAAAGTTTTAGTAATATCTTTAGCAGCTCCAATCTGCAATCGTCGTAACTTAGCACTAGTTGTAGTTGTAGCCATGGGTTTTAGCACTATCACTTTTCCACAAATAGTTTCTAAATATTCAATTTGTTCTTGGTTGTATGTTTCATCAGTTGCCACCAACACATCGGGTTTAATTAAATTTATTAAATTATACTTGGGAACTTTTAGTTTTTTTAAAACCACATAATCAACTGATGATAAGTAAGTCATCATCTCCAGTCTTTCCTCTTGAGGTACAACTGGACGATTTTCGCCTTTTCTTTTTCTCACTTTTGCATCACTATCTATTCCTACAATTAAAATATCACCGTGTTGTTTGGCCTCAGCGCAATATCGCCCATGACCAATGTGAACCATGTCAAAACTGCCTTGAGTTAAAACAATTTTTTTGCCTTGCTGACGCAATTTTTTTACAATTAGAATAATTTTTTTAGTTTGGAGAATAATCTTGCTTGATTGATTAGTTTCGTTCACGAGCTTCATTGTACAAAATTAATCTAAATTGGTCACGACTTATTACGGTTGCGGTAAGAATTGAGTGCTATGGTAGTGAATGTGAAACAAAAATATCAAGTTATTTACTACACTGCTAATAATCAAAGCCCAGTGCAAAAATTTATTAACTCTTTAGACCATCTGCAAAAAGCTAAAATTAGAAGAACTTTACAACAAATTAAAAATTTTGGCTTGATAACAATTAAAAATAAAACTAAAAAACTGGCCGGTACTCCATTATGGGAATTAAAAATAGTTGGTAAGGACAATATTAGACTTCTCTATTTTTATTTAAAAAATAATAATCTATGTATCCTTCATGGCTTCATTAAAAAGAAACAAAAAACTCCATTAAAAGAAATTAAAATAGCCATAAACCACTATCAAAAATTGACTAATTGATATAATCTATGATATCATCATAAATTATGATCACAATAAACAATAGAAAATTTATTACCTTTGAAGATGATTTAACTGAGGCTTTTAAAGACCCTGAATTTAAAAAAGAATGGGACAAGCTTGAGCCTGAATACCAACTAGCAAAACAACTTCATGAAAAACGAGAGCAACAAAAATTATCTCAACGCGACCTAGCAAAAAAAATGAAAACTTCCCAGGCTGCTGTGGCGCGCATTGAGTCTGGTGATGGCAACCCTACCCTAAACACTCTTAAAAATGTAGCGCAAGCGCTGGGGAATAAACTGGAAATCAAATTTTCCCCATCACATACGGCACCTGTTGCTTAAACTTCATTTTTTTCACTCGCTCTAAAACTTTTTTGACTAATTCTGGCTCTACTCCATTTACAAAAATTTCGTTCGCACTCTTTTTTTCATCCACAATCTGCATTAAGACTTTATCCGCTACTTCATAAGTAAACCCTAACTCTTGCTCATCGGTTTGGCCCTCCCATAATCCCGCCGTGGGTGGTTTAATTCTAATCTGATCTGGCAAATCTAAAAACTCACCCAGCTGACGCACCTGCGTTTTATACAACCCCACAATTGGCTCCACATCACTAGCTTCATCTCCAAAACGAGTAAAATAACCCAAATATTTTTCTGATTTATTTTCCGTCCCACACACCAAGGCATCGTATTTTTTAGCTAAATCATAAATTATCATCATCCGTGTTCGTGCCATTAGATTTCCAAGCCTGACCCTATCGCTTACATCCGCCCCAGCAATTCGTGCTGCATGATCCACAACCTGCTTAATATTTTTTACCTGCCAATTCTCTTGAGGAATTTTATTGAATTTTAGCATCACCTCACCGTCACTTAAATCTTGATCGCCACAGGGCAGCATCACTGGAATAATATTTTTCGCGCTCAATGCGCGAGTTACCAATGTCAGTGATAATGCTGAATCAATTCCGCCAGAAACGGCAATCAAAGCAATTTCTTTTTTTTGCGCGATATATGTCTGTTTAATAAAGCTTATAATTTCATCTATGATTTGCTGAGGATTAAAATTTTGCATGATAGAGACCATTTTCTTTAATATACTTAACTATTTTTTCATCCGCCAGCTTAATCACTGACTCCCCAGTTTTTATTTTTTCTCTCACAAGTGTTGAAGAAACCGCTACCTCTGGCATATCACTCAAAACCACCATCCCTTTTCGCAAAGGCTCCATCGAATATTTCTGCCGTGGGTAAACATATATCCTAAACTCAGTTAATAACTTTTGATAATCACCCCATTTATGAAAACTAGCCAAATTATCTGATCCAATCACCCAAAAAAACTCATTCTCTGGCTCTGCAGCTGATAAAGCTCTCAAAGTTTTATGAGAGTAACTTACACCTGTGTTATCTAATTCATAAGTCTCAACCCTGATTTGTCCATTAGTAATAAGCCCGCACATCGCCAACCGATGCTCTGCAGAGCTCATCTTTTTATCAAAAGCATGATTTTTTACCGGCACAAAACGCACTTCATCAGCCACCCGATGCTTGATCATCTCCTCTGCCACCCGCTGATGACCAAGATGAGGTGGATCAAAAGCTCCACCAAAGAGTGCGACTTTCATTTTTTCGCCTTCTTCACCTTACTCTTTTTAGTTTTTTTTGCAGGCGTTTTCTTATCAGTTTTTTTTAGTTTATTTTTAGCACCTTTTTTATTGCGTTCTGCTCTAACCTTTTTTCGTTCTTCTCGAGCCTTTTGCTGGATCTTCCATTCTTCCTTTGTTACTCTTAGATCTGGGTCCGGCTTACTCCAGCTAGCCCAATCACAATCTGGATAATTACTACAACCAAAGAAAGATTTCCCCCATCTACTTGGCTTAATGATAACATCTCCTTTTTGACACAATGGACAAAGCTGACCTTCTAATTTTTCAACAATGTTTTCTGTAAATTTACAATCTGGAAAACGACTACAGCTGATAAACTTACCAAATTTGCCAGTCCTAATCACTAACTCACCACGCTCATCTTTACTATCTGAATTACCGCAATCAGGGCATGGCTTATTTAATTTTTCTACAGGAATTTGAGCACGCTCTGCTTTTTCTAAAACTTTATCAATGTTTTTCTCAAAAGGTTTATAAAACACCTCCAGCACGCTGCGCCACTTTTTTTCTCCACGCGCGATCCTATCTAAATCTTCTTCCATTTCAGCTGTAAAATCATAATTCACAATGTCAGTAAAGTTTTTCACCAGAAAATCACTCACAGTCGTGCCAATGGCAGTTGGCTTAAATTTTTTATCTTCTCGCTCTACATAGCCTCGGTCTTCAATCACTGAAATAATACTGGCGTAAGTACTTGGTCTACCAATACCTAGTTTTTCTAGTTCTTTAACTAAAGAGGCATCATTAAAACGAGCTGGGGGTTGGGTAAACTTTTGGGCAGCAAACAAATCCTGATAATATAAATTTTGCTTTTTCTTAACATCTGGCAAAAGTGTATCTGTACCACTTGGAAACAATCTCATCCAACCATCAAATTTTAAAATCGAGCCATTAGACTTAAGCATGGCTTTTTTATAACCCTTTTTTTCCTTTGCTGGCTGGCTGGCTGGCTGCTGGCTGATCTGTCCTGCTACAGAAGTAGCCTCAATCATAATTTTTGTTTGATCATAAACCGCTCGCTCCATTTGGCTAGCCACAAACCGACGCCAGATCAAATCATAAAGCCTCTGGTGACGGACAGTAAATTTAGCACTTCTTGCCTGAACTTGGTCAGCCGTGACTGTAATTTTAGTCACCCGGATAGCCTCGTGAGCTTCTTGAGCGTTTTTAGATTTATTAACAAATACTCGTGGTTTTTTTGGCACATAGTTAGCTCCATACTGTGATCCAATATAATCTCGAGCCATCTTGATCGCTCCTTGAGATAAATTATTTGAATCCGTACGATGATAGGTAATTAAACCATCTTCATAAAGTTGCTGAGCTAACATCATGGTTTGCTTACTAGTAAAACCCAAACGATGAGCTGCTTGCTGTTGCAGTGTAGAGGTAGTAAAGGGTGGCAAGCTCCAACGGCGACGTTCTTTTTTCTCTACCTCTATAATTTGATATTTAGAAGTTTTTAATGCGGCTACTACATCAGTAACATCTTTTTCACTGGTTGGCTCGTACTTACCAGCATCCAACTCCACCACTGATCCTACTAAAACATCATGGGGTAGTTCATCTGGCAATTTACCTTCTTCAAATAAATCAACTGCCTTTTTATCCTCAATACTTAAGGCTACATCGACTTCCCAATACTCGTCTGGTTTAAAAGCCTCAATCTCTTTTTCGCGCTCTACAATTAAACGCAGTGCTGGAGACTGAACTCTACCAGCTGATAAACCTCTTCTAATTTTTTTCCATAAAACTGGAGAAATTTTATAACCCACTAGCCTATCTAAAATTCTTCGAGCTTGCTGAGCGTCAACTAAATTTAAGGCGATTTTGCCTGGATTCTCCATAGCTTTTAACACAGCAGACTTAGTGATCTCATGAAAAGTAGCCCGCAAAAACTCTTGACCTTTCTTAGATTTACCATTTTCGATCAAATATTTTACATGCCAAGCAATAGCTTCTCCTTCACGGTCTGGGTCCATTGCTAGATAAATTTTATCGGCAATTTTAGCGGCTTTTTTTAGCGCGGTAACAACTTTTTTTTTGCCTTCAACTACTTCATAAGTCGGTTCAAAATTATTTTCTACATCGACACCCAATTTCTTAGGTAGATCGCGAATATGACCCACTGAAGCTTCAACTAAAAAATCTTTACCCAAGAAACCTGATAATTTTCTGGCTTTGGCAGGGGATTCTACAATAACTAAATTCTTCATAGTGATTTATTGTACACTATTGGCAGTTTTAGCAAACCAAGTGTCGTTTTGTTTCTCTAAATACATTTCTAACTCTAACATACTTAATATTGGATTTAGGTCAGTAATTGGTAATGACAATTGTCTAGCTAGCTCATCTGTAGAGCAAGGACCATTGAGTAAATGGTGATAAATTTTCTCCTGGAGTGTATCGGCAAAACTAAGTTGTCCAGAAGTCTGTTGCTTTTCTTCTGGGATAAATTTGCTCCAACCACTCCCAAACACGCCAGCTTCTTCCAAAATGTCTTTACCAGAACTAACCAATTTTGCCCCCTGATTAATCAGCCACTTAGTACCTTCGCTATAAAAATTAGTAATTGGCCCAGGTACAGCACATACGCCTCGCCCATATTCACCCGCAAAACCAGCAGTGATGTGACTACCACTTTTTTTAGCCGCCTCTACCACTACTACAGCACGACTCATCCCGGCTACAATCCGGTTTCTCTCTGGAAAATTACTTTTATGAGACCCAATCCATGGTGGATACTCAGTCACAAAGCCATTTCCTTTAGATAGCATTTCAGCAAAAAACTGCCTATTATCAGTAGGATACATATAATCAAAACCAAACCCTAGCACTCCAATGGTGTAGCCTCCATGCTTAACTGCCTGCTGTTGTGCGCAGGTATCTACGCCATACATAAAACCAGAAACAATACTAGCTTTTTGAGCCACCAGCTGAGGCACAATTCGTGCACAAACATCCTGACCATAACCCGAAATTTTGCGAGTGCCAACTACTGCAATTGGACGTTGATTAACTCCCGAAAGGCTACCCTTTGCATATAATACTAATGGCTTGTCATCAATCTGTTGAAGTAATTCTGGGTACTCTTTATCCTCATTTGTGATAACTCTAATATTCTGCTCACCTAGCCACCCGTAGTAACCTTCGGGTGTAAAACGTTTTTGAAACTTTCGTAACGCTGACTGCTGCTTATCTGTTAACTTGCACAACTTCCATATTTGGGCAGGTTTACGTTGCCAAAAATCTTCTAGTGGAATACTTAGATCATTGAGGCGCTCCAAGGTTTTCCTGAAACCCCTCCGCCCTATCCCTTCTACAGCGAGAATCGCTGCACAAAGTTGCTTTGTTCTTAGTTTTTTTAAATTATTGCTGGTAGACATAGGTAGTTTTCTTAAATATAATAATTATCATAACCCCGAGAGACAGAGTCGTTCGTAGATTCTGTCTCATTTTTTTATCAAATACTCAATCAATGAACGTAAATTATTTAGAGGAATAAAATTACTTTTCACTAATTGTTTTAGTTCTCTAGCTGTTTGAGAAGAAACTGCAATTAACTTTAATTTTTTTTCATTTCTAATTAAATACTCAAGTACCCAATAAAAATCACCATTCCAACCATACCTAGATGCACCATAAATAATATTAGTTGCATCAATAAAGACATAAGTAGCTGGGGTACTATTTTTCACAACTACTAGTAAAACACAACATGATTACAAGAAGCGTGATTTTTAAAAAATTAGTCAAATTTTAGAAAACTTTAAACTGATCTGACCGCCAAAAACCTTAGCAAATCTTTTAAGAAAAGATAAACTAGGAGTGGTTTGCATATTTTCCACTCTAGAAATTACTGATTGCTTGGTATCCATCTTTTCTGCCAACTCTTTTTGGGTTAAATCATGCTTAATTCTTGCTTCGATCATTGCCCTTGCTACTTCGTATTCTGGGCGCAAATCTTCTACCGCCTGTCTAAACTCAGAATTTTTAAGTAATTCTTTTCTATGTTTTTCCCAAGGATAAAATCTTTTTAAATTTATTTTCATAATTTTAAGAATATCACAATTTTGCGATAAAAACAATTAGCTTGTCATGTTTTTCTTAACCGTACCTTAGCTTAGTACTCTTTGAAGAAGATATCATTTTGATATCATTTCTAAGGGTGATAAAAGTAAGAAAAATTAAAAATGTCCTAGACCTAATTAAACTAACTTATTTTTCCAGATAAAAAACCTCACTTCCCAAGCATCCAGTCCACCACCCCTTT
>JAHJBU010000109.1 GCA_018813375.1 Patescibacteria group bacterium | reverse complement strand
AGCCATTCATGTCACCTTTATTAAAAGCAATTTCCGCTCAGGACTATCTAGAAGATGTAGATTTAATAATCATTGATTCTGAGTCAAATGATAATACACAGAAAATTGCTCGAGAATTTGGGGCTCATGTATTAACAATTAAACAAAAAGATTTTACTCATAGCAAAGCTAGAAATATTGCTTCTAAATTGGCAAAACACGAATTTTTATTATTTACAGTACAAGACGCTTTGCCATCAGATACTACTACTTTTGCCAAAATGGCAGAAATTTTATCTAAAGATGAAAATATGGCAGCCGTGTCAACAGTTCAGCACGCTCGTCCCGATGCCGACATCTATGCTAGATGGCAAGTTAATAATCATAATGAATTGCTGGATTTAACATATGATTCAATTAGTAAGGTTAGTGATTTTAGCAAATTTAACCAAGAGTCATTTATTCTTAAGAGGAGAGTTTCGCTGTTAGATGATGTTTGCGCGCTTTATAGAAAAGATACTTTTGACGAGCTGAATGGTTTTAGCGAAGTTGGTTTCGGGGAAGACTTGGATTATGCTTTTAAAGCTCTTAGAGCTGGCCACAGTCTTGGTTTACTCTGTTCTAGTGGTGTTATTCATTCTCATAACCGTCCCGCTCATTATTTTTTGAAACGAACTTTTATAAGTAGCTACCTTGATTTAGATTTATTGTTAGATGTTGACAAAAAAAAGATTATTAATCCCTCAATTGATTTACAAGCTGGTCTAATTATTGCTGAATATTTAAATTCAAATGATTTTAACTTTCAGGACAATTTCTTTGTTAATATTAGAAATTTTGTTTATGGATGGATTTATTTGCATAATGACTGTGATCCTACTTCCGCATTGGGGCAAGCCATTGCCCTGATTATAAGAGAGACAAAAATGAGCAATAAACAGCTTAAGGGAGAAGAAATAATTAATTATTATAAAAATTTGATGGATATATTAAGGTCGTATTTGATGTCACATCCAATAAATATTTTTAATGATGAAAATAAAAGACAATTCTTAGAAAGAATGCTCGCAACTCAAATAGGAGATATTTTAGCCAGATATTGTTTAGGTAGGCAAACACCTACTGTAGCCAAAAATAAAAAAATATTAACTAAATTATTATCAGGAAACGTATGAAAATATTATTAGTTTCTCATACATTTTTACCAAAATATGTTGGTGGTACGGAGGTTTATACGTGTGAATTAGCTCGGGAGTTAGTAGCTCAAGGTAATGAAGTAGAAATTTTGTGTACTGACCCGTTAAGTAGAAAAAAACCTTATTCAGTAACTATAAAAAAATATAGGGGATTGAATATCAATGTAATCGAAAAAAATATTCTCGAATATAAGGATTTCTCACAGACATATTTTGATTCTGAGGTAGATAAAATTTTTACTTCTTTTATTGATGAATTTCAACCCGACATTATTCACTATACTCACCTAATGCATCTTTCAGTAAATATAGTTGCAATTGCCGCTAAAAGAAATATTAAACAAATAGCAACGTTGAATGATTTTTGGATGCAAACTCATCTTTATAACAGGGTTACCACAAGTGGAGAACTTTATGAAAATTATTCTCAAAAACAAGACTGCATAGAATTATCTAAACAGCTGAATTCTGGCTCAAAAATAGAAACGCCTATGGATTTACATCAATTTATTAGATCTAAAGACAAAACGAGTTATCTAAAAGCGATTTGTAGTAAGTTACTGAGTAGGTTTTCAGAACCCATCACTTTTTATTTAAATCAGAATCAGTATCAAGAGATGATAGATAAAAGAATAATAAAAATTAGAGAAATGCTCTTTAAGCTGGATCTAATTATTTTTCCCACAGTCTTTTTGTATCAAGAATTTTCTAGGTGGGGGCTTCAAGCTAAGCAAGTAGCTATATCCGAACATGGAATTGATACTTCTCTATTTAAAAATTTCAAGAAATCTGCAAGTAAAAAAATTAGATTTGCTTTTATTGGAGCCATTGTTCCTGCTAAGGGTTTAGATGTTTTGTTAAACGCATGGAGAAGGATAGACCCCAAAGATGCTGAGCTGAAAATATATGGCAATTTCGGTCTTGATAAAAAATATAGTAGATCTCTAAAGCCATTATTGTCAAATTTAAAGAATGTTGAGCTGAAAGGAACTTTTAGCCCAGAAAATATTGCACAAGTTTTTTCCGAGATAGATGTGCTTGTTTTGCCATCAAAATGGTTTGAAAATGGACCATTAGTTTTAAGAAATTCTTTATTGGGCAAAATTCCAGCTATAGTTACAAATTTAGGAAGCAATCCCGAATATATTAATCATCGAGTAAATGGACTGTTATTTATCAATGGTGACGAAAATGACCTGGCTAGTAAGCTAGAATTTATGATTAATAATCCAGATCAAATAAAAATTATGGCTAAGAAAATAGATAAACAGAAATCAATTAAACAGGATGCTTCAAATTTATTAAATAATTATCAGAATTTATTGAAATCATGAAAAAAAATAGATGTGTAGTTTTGGGATCATCCGGATTTATTGGGGGATATCTAGTTAGAGAATTAATCAAAAATGATTTTCCAGTAGTTGCGGTAGGAAGAAACGCTGAAAGATTAAAAAAGGGATTAAGCCATCTGGAAAATAAAGTTGAATTTAGGGTGTGTGATTTTCTAGATACTAAAAAAAATGTTTATTATTTAAAAAAGAATGATATTGTTTTTGATTTAATTACATCTTCTGTGCCAGCAACTTCTGTAAAAGAGCCAATTAAAGAAATTACCAATAATATTGCACCTCACGCTGATTTTTTTATGCAAGCTTGTGAAAAACAAGTTGGCAGGGTAATCTTTACTTCTTCTGGAGGAAGTATTTACGGTGACTTAGGAACCAGACCATTCCTAGAGACTGATTTGCCTAATCCGCAATCACCCCATGCTATTGGAAAATTGGCTACGGAATATTTTTTAAAATATTTTTGCAAGAGCAGTCAAATTCCTCATACTATTTTTAGAATTAGCAATCCCTTTGGTGAAGGACAACAGAAAATTGACGGCTTTGGAGTAATTCCTACATTTTTAGAAAAAGTAAAAAAGAATAGCCCCCCCATCCTATTTAATAAGGGCAATTTACTGCGTGACTTTATTCATATTCAAGATGTGGTTGAAGCAATGGTGTTATCGTTGACTAAACATAACAATTACTCTATCTATAATATTGGAAGTGGGCAAGGATTAACCATAAAGGAAGTTTGGGATATTATTAAAGAAACTTCTGGGTCAGATTTATCTCCAATTTTTACTGAGGGCAGACCTTTTGATGTCAAAGAAATAGTTTTAGATATTTCTAGGTTTTCCGAGGAATTTTCTTGGAGACCGAGGTTTGATATTAAAAAAAGCCTAAAAAAACTTGCTGGGTTTCCAAGTTAGGAAGCTATTATTTTTTTGAACCATGAAGTTTTTATGTTTTTTTTTCTTAAAACCAAGAAACTAAAGTCACTACTAATTACTTTTTCCTTTATCAAAATTCCTTCAATATATATAATCATTTCTAGAGCAAATCTGTCTTTTGAATTATTGGCATTAAAATTTCCAGCTATATCTTGCAGTAGCATGTGAGATATGGTCCCACCGTAATCATGTTTTTCCAACACCTCAAAGTATTTATAAGAATATTTTAGAATATCAGATGATCTAATTGCCTCAGATGGATCATTGTCGTTCATATATTGAACTGATGGTGGCATGAAATATGGCTTCAAAATTAATTTATCAGTGATTCTTTTTCTGTATATTTTTGGCAGTTTTTCAATAATTTCATTGATAATTACAATTTGTTTTTTTGTATATTGAAATTGATCTGGACCAATATATTCATTGATAATAAATAAGCCATCTTTTACTAAACATTTTTCAATTTTATTAAATAAGCTTTCTAAATTTTTAACATGGTGCAGTGACATGTTTGCAAACATTACATCATACTCATTCGAAGGTAATCTGATTGAATTTAGGTCTCCTATTTTATAGTTAACTTTGATTCCCACCTCGGAGGCATTTTTTTTAGCTTGTCTAAGAGCTCCTTTAGAGATATCAATGGCATCAAAGCTACGGAAAAATCCTAGACTCAGCAAATGTCTTTCTAAGTTTCCAATTCCGCATCCTAGCGATAAACATCTTAAGCTACTAGAATTAATTTTAAGATATTTATTGTATACATAACTGACCCAATCT
>JAHJBU010000085.1 GCA_018813375.1 Patescibacteria group bacterium | reverse complement strand
TAATCAATAAACCAAAGTAGTTTTTATTTTTAACTATTTTGATTAATTCTTTAATATCTTCAAATAAGAGAGGCTCTCCAGCTCCAACTAGTTCGATCGACTTAACGCTTCTAGGGAAAGATCGAATTAATTTTTTATAATCATCTAAATGCAATTTATTTTTTTGAAAGTTGATAGTGAGATTTTTTCTTTGTGATTTACTCAACTGTTGTTGCCAGCACATAATACATTTGTGGTTACATGTTATGCCTGAAGGATCAAGTCTAACGTGAGTTAAACCATCTTGACAAAAGTATTGATTTATTAAATTTTTAATTTTTGTTTTGATACCAAACATATATTTAATTAATGTTAATTTTTATTTTGTTTTAAAATAGTTCTATCCACAGTAAAATTGCTTTTTTGAGGTTGACAAAATAGTCAGTTTTAGGAAAGTCAACTTTTTCAATTAATTCGCGGTAGCTATCAATGACATTATTTGAAGTCAGTTTGACCTTATCTACTTCAAACCAAATTTTTTCATTTACTTCAATGCCAGTAGCTTCTTTAATTAGATTTTTAAAAGGGTCGCTAGCTTTTCTGTGCTCCACAAACGGTGCGCCGTTAATTACTCCATATCCTAGATGATCCATAATTTTTTTACTAAAAATTCCTGCCCAAATATCATCAAACCTATCATATCCCCATTTATTGCCATTTTTATCCTCTCCCATAAGAGGGAAATACATTAGCGGCGTGACTTCGCGTCTAAAAGCTAAATTCATAGAGCACATTGGGTAGTAGGCTCCTTTAGGAATGATCTGCAAGAAGTGTTGAGCAAATTCGGCTTTAAAGTTTAAATTTTGTAAATGAGTTGGTCCATCTAAATCTAAAACATTAGTCCATAGACCATGGCTAACCATAATCGTTGCTTCATCGCGGTTTAAATAGGGCATACCACGGGTATACATATATCGAGCATCTGGATAGGTATTAACCCAATTTTGAGGAGTTTTTAGACTGAGGTTTTTGGTGTGGAGATCAATTAAATGATGGTTTTTTACTGGATAACAATCATCATCGATGGTAATAATAGCATTAGCTCCCATCTGATGAGCTTTCAAGAATCCATAGTTGCGGATAGCAGAAACTTTTCTGGGAATTATCCAACTATTTTTACCTAAATCATCGTCGATTTCTTGCCAGGAATAGTGATAGATTTTTTTACCTACTTTGGGAATTTTAATTGTTTTTGTGGGTTTATCTTCACAGACAATAATGTTGGCATTAGTAAATTGTTTTTTCCAGCTTTCTAAAAAATCAAGGTTTCTAATAGTTGGAATAACAATAAAAATTTTTTCCATCCTTAAATTTTACCATCAATAATTTGAGAAATAGCTTCAATTTTATTTGTCCAAGAATTATCAACTGCTAACTGGCGTTGTTGCAGTTGGTATTTTTTAGGCCATGGTTTTGAGAGTAAGTCGCTAATATGATTTTCCCATCCTTGTGCAGTGTTACTAATTTTAATTAAGTTTTTAAATTTAGTTAACTCCAATTCTTTAATAGGAGTTGAAATAATAGGTTTGCCAAGATAAAAATATTCAAAAAGTTTCATTGGGTAGCAATAGTGGTTGAAGTCATGAGAAATATCATAAGGAATGATACAAACATCAAATTGATTAATTAATGATGGAATTTGTTTTTTAGGAACCTGATCAACCCACGTGACACCTCCTAGGCTTAATAGAGAATTAATTAAATTTTTGATTTTTTTGGTTGAAAGATTTTTTTGCAAATCTTTTGGACCAACAAAAATGAAATTCCAGTCTTGATTTTCAGAAATTAGTTTGATTAATAGTTGAAAATCGAGTCGTTCGTTAAGCTGGCCTACGAAACCAATAATGGGCTTATTTTTCGATATTTTTATGAATAATTTTTCTAATTTCCTTTCAAAAATATGATGGCTAAATCCCTGAGGAACAATCGAAATTTTTTTAGTTGTTAGCGTTTGGCAATATTTTTTAAGAGAATGAGAAATTGCAAATAAGTGGTCTGATTTATTTAATAATATTTTTTTGCCCTGTTCTATTTTTTTATTTTGCTTAGAGTCTGGAAAAGTATAAAAGTCTATAATGTCATATGTGGTTTCCCAAAAAAATATTTTTGTTTTAAATAAAAATCCTAGGTGAGGGAAAAACATCCAATGCAAGTATTTTTTAGTACTAAAATGTTTAATTTTCAAAATTAATTGTAGAATTAAAAAATAAATAAGTTGGTTTATATGGGTGATGAAATTAAATCTGCGAAATGGAATTAGGTAAATGGGCTTTAGATAATTAATGTTATGCTTTGTTGAGATGAATTTAAACTTTTTTTTATTGAATGTTCCTGATAAGATCTCTTTTAAAGAGCTGGCATGCTCAAAACTGAGAATATAAACATAATTACCATGATTCGACAAAACTCGACTAGTTTGCCATACAAAATCACAAACCTGGTTGGGGGTTTCAATAGTTGGTATCAAAATAACAGATTTTTTCAACATTTAAAAAATATTTTTCCTAAAGAAAGTTGCTTGTCCGCAGTTGCGACTTCGGCTTTCTTTATTTTGAGTTTGATTATACCTAACAATAAATTCTTTTTTGCTTTAACTATTTTTTATGTTTGTATTCAATTTTTAATCACTCGATCTCTTATTACTACATTATTCTATAGTTTTATTCCCATATCAATTTTTTCAATTGGGCTTACTTACACTTTTATAGCGGTGCCTAAAACACTTATTTTTTCTGATCAATATCCCAGTGGGAGAGTGTTAAGTTTTATTTTTTCACCCTATATAGTAATTTTATTATCAGGTATTGGAATTTTTTTGGCTTCACTTTTTAGTAAGAGGATTCCTAGATTTAATTTAACCCTACTATTTTTAATGATAACTGTTTTATTAATTATAATTTCTGCTCAGCAATCATTGTATTTTCCTGCTTATGCAATGATCTATGCTTTTTGTGAGTTCGGCTGGATTAGTTTAATCATATTGTTTATAAATCACTTCAAGTCAGTGGGGGTGAAAAGACGTCAGGAGTTATTCCTATCTTTATTTTTTCACCTTAGTTTAACTTTATTATTTATTTCTTCATTGGTTTTCGTCCAATTGGTTAAAAGGTCTCCTCTGGGACTAACTATTGAATCAACTGGGGTCGCGCCATTGTTTGGGGCAGCAGCCGATGAAAGCACTTTAGTTTTTAGACCAATGGGATTATCCCCACATGCGAACATGATGGCTAGCGAATTGTTTATACTTTGGATTTGTTTAGTGGTGATTTATTTTTCTTTTTTAAATAAAATTAGATTAGGTCGGCTCGTTAACTCGATATTTGTTATCGCTACTATTTTTTCTCTTCTGGCGATAATTTTCTCTCAATGCAGATCGGTTTATATCAGCACAATTGTTTTTTTGGTCTTGTTACTTGTTTTGGATTATCAGTTTATTAGCAAATGGATAAAACTGACTTGGTTTAGGTTTAGTCGGTTTGGATTTATTGGTTTTGTGTTGGTATTGATTGGCGGATTCGTTATCACCAATCGAGCTTGGTACAGTCTGTATAGCTTTACAGAAACTGGAGGATTTATTATTCGTGAAGAGCTAAATCGAGAAGCCATTAGTTTGCTAAAAAAATATCCAGTTTTAGGAGTGGGTAAAGGAATGTTTATCCCAGCTTTGGCCGCTAATAATCCAACTGGAGTAGTGAGTAAGTTTCCAGAAGCAGTTCACAATGGCTTTTTATTATTTGTGGTTGAGAGTGGAGTATTAGCTCAAGGAGCATCATTATTTTTTTTATTTTTATTAGTCAGGAATTTATTTTATAGACAAATTTCTGCTTCACTAAAAAAAGTAATGGCGGCTGGTTTGATAGCACAAATAATACCAATGTTTTTTCAGCCTTTCATTAATTATTGGACTGTTTATACTATAATAATATTGATTTTATTAGT
>JAHJBU010000084.1 GCA_018813375.1 Patescibacteria group bacterium | reverse complement strand
GCATCTTCTGGTTGCATAATAGCAATTTTATCAGAGTGATCTTCAATATCGGGAACTTGACCTGGTATCTGAGGGCTTATTTTTTTAGGAGGTGTGGTTGCTTGAGGAGGCGATGAAGCTAAGTTTTTAGATTGACCTAAAGTAATATTAGCTACGGGCTGAGCGTTGGTCACGGCAACGCTGATCTCTGAGGTCAGGGCAGTACTTAGGCCTTGTACAAATATGGTTAAAACATCTGAATCTTGGATTTGCGCATAAGCCGAGCCGTCTTCTAAGCGAGCATTTGAAAGTGGAATTGCCCAGCTTCCTGAGCTTTTAACCAAAGATGACATCTCACCTGCTCCTTGAGTTTTAATATAGACAATTGTTCCTTCAGCTGGGCTACCTTCTGGTGAGACTACGCTCCCATAAATAGTTTTGGCTGCAGAAGGTACTCCAACACGCTGAGTTGTTTTAACTGAAAATGATTCGCCATTATTATCAAAAGATCCTGATCCAGTTCCTAAAATATAGTAAAAAGTTGTGTTTGGCTCTAGACCTCTAACTGAGATATGGTGAGCACTGTATTTCCCAACTGCTCCAGAAAGTTGATCACGATCATCGCTAGCTTGAGAGTTAGTTTTTTTTGGATCAGTGCCATATTTAATATGACCAACTGTTTGTTCATCAGTTAAAAACGAAACAGTAAATCCTGAATCAGTGATATTAGTGAGCCGAATTTTTTTAGGAGTAGTTTGTGGTGTAGCTCTGGGAGCAAAAACACCTGTTCCTTGGCTAAATAAAATAGTACCTGCAACTAAGGCTATTATTAAAACAGCTAATCCTATTAAAGTCGGGATTCGTTTTTGAAAAAATGATTTTTTACTTAGGTTTTTTTCAGGCATAAAAAAAGATACAGCTGCTTTTACACTGTATATTTACTCTAGAGAAATCTTATAAAATTAGCAACGCGAAGAATAACCGAAAATTTTTTATTCAGGGAGGGGAGTTGGCTCTGGTTGAGTGCCAATTTCTACGATTGTTTCAATTTGACTCTTATCTTTAAGAATCATATAAATAGGAAATTGACTTAGTTCTTGGTTTGAATAAGCTTGTTTTTGTTCTAAGCGTAGTAGCGTTTTTTCATCGATTGTTGGGATGAGAGGCTTAGATAATTTAAGTTGCTCATCGCTTATCCCAAGCTTGCGTTGAGAATTAAAAAGACTGGCAGAAATCCAAATCATTGCTGCCATTAGAGTAAAGATTAAAATTACTAGAACTTGCTGTTGGTGTTTAAAATTTTTTAAAGTGTGTTTGAAAACATTCATTGTTTTTTTCCCAAATTATTAATCCCAAAATAAGGCATGCTTAGGGTGATCCTGGCTTCTAGTTTTTTATTTTTTCGCAGTTGCGTGGTAGAAAAAACAATTGTGTCAATGATAAAACTGCGTCGGTAATCTTTTAAGTTTTCTGCAAACTGTCTAATCGTTGGATAGTCACCCCCTACACTAATTGAAATTGGAACATTAGTTCTCTCAAGAGAGATTATAGATATGCCTGTATTAGTAGCAGTAATCTCATCAGGAATTTCGGATACACTAATACCATTAATGACCAAACCAAGCTCGCTGGCTATTTTTTCAATAATTTTTAAAGAATAAACTAACTGTGGCGTGCTGGGAATAGCGTCGTCTAAAATTATTAATCGGTTTTGTAACTGGAGGTACAAAGGTTGCACGCTAGATAAAGCAGCAATTTTTTGTGACAGTTGCCCATCGAGTTTTTCTTTACCTTCAATTTCGTTTAATAAATCAGACATTGTAAGTAGAGTAGGTCTAATGGCGAAGATCGCAAAAAATAAGATTGCAACTACTGAAAAAAATAATTCTAAAGAAACTCTGGCTACTGGTCTTTGATAAAACTCTTGGAGAGTTTTAATTAGATGTTGTTGTTTTCTGGTTTTCATAATCTTAAGCTTATTTTTTTATTGTGTTTGCTGGCCCAGTCTCTTCTTTTGTATCAGCACTAATCAAAAAGGCAAACCCAGGTTTTTGACTATCACCGAACTCAAGATGCCCCACTGAGATATTAAAGAAATTATTTGAAAGCTGAAGGTTATTAATCAGGACATTAAGCGACTTTTGTGAAAATGCCTGACCTGACATAGTAATTTTATTTGGTTTAATTGTGAGCTCATTTAGCTCAATATTAAGCGGAATAGTTTGGGTTAAAGCTGGGAAAATATCACTAATGTTAGTTAGTTGCTCTATTTGTTGGTATTGATCTGTTTTGGCCTGAATTAGGCGGACTTTTTCTTCTAAATCACCGTAGGATTTAATCACTAATTCTTTTTGATGAATAGTATCATTGAGATTAGTTAGCTGCCTGTCTAATGAAAAACGCGCTACAAAACTTAAAATTACCATTAACTCTGTAAAAATTACAATGTAACGACCAACAGACAGCGCCCAACGTAAAATTTTCCCTAGGATAGTATCAAAAAACGGATCATCTGGGATAAGATTAATATTGATTTTAGTGGAATGCTTGGTTTTGGAAAAGGGCAGAAATGGCATTAGGATTATTCTAGCAGAGTTACTTATATTTCGTCGCCTTCAACACTAGTTTCTACAATGACCTCTCTGGTTTTTTCAAGAGATTTACGCCAAGGTCCAAATTTAGTGATTAAATTAGCAAAAAGTTTTAGTTCTTTGACTTCAAAAAGGGCGGAAAAGTAAATATAAACCAATAAACCAATTGTGCCGGTAGTAATAGTTAGGCCAATTAACTCCACAGTTTTTGTAGTATTAAAAACTAGCTCATCAAGAATTTTAAAAGGTAGATAAAGAAAAACTGCCATAAAAAAACTGGCTGTTAACATTTTAATTTGCGGCATCCATAGGGTTGATTTAACAAACTGAGGTAGTTTATAGTTTAACAGTAGTAGGCATAAGATGAGCTCTAAAAAGGCGGCTGTGGCAGTACTAATGGCAATTCCAGTTACACCACTAGAAGAATGAAAGACAAAGTACCAACTACCAAGTAGGTAAAAAGTCGTGGTGGCTAGGGTGATAAAAAATGGAGTGCGAGTATCTTTGAGCGCATGAAAAGCTCTAATTAATAACTGCACCATGGCTTGGGCGCCAATAGAAATAGAGATAATGGCGACTACTTTACCCGTGGTAATAGTGGTTTCCCAGGGAAAGTTATGGGTGCCAAAAATTAATCTTACAAAAGGAATTCGTAAAATTAGTAATAATACTGAGGCTGGATAGGCAAAAAAAGCAATTTGATGGAGTGATTTGGTGACTAAACTAGTAAAACTAGTTAAGTTTTTATTTCCAGCTTGGGCTGATAAAAATGGTAAAGAAGCTTGACCAATTGGGACACCAAACAGGCGAATTGGAATGGTCATAAGGCGAAGCGCTAAGCGAATCACTACAAAACTTAGATTACCTAAAGAGGTGGCAAAAAAGCCTAGACTTAAGTTTTGGAATTCAGTAATACTAATAGTCAATAATCGTGCTGGCATCATGGCAAAGAACTGTTTTACACCAGGGAAGGATAATGATAATGAAGGCTTAAACCTAAAACCGAGTTTTAAAGCTAGCGGTAGCTGAATGGCCATGTGAATAAAAGCCCCAATAATGACCCCTACTCCAGCTGAATAAATACCTAGCTTGGATGAGAATAAAAATACTCCAATTAAAATCCCAAGATTGTATAAAACTGGAGCTATCGCGGGGATGATGAACCTTTGGTAGGCTTGTAGCATGCCGGTTAAAAAATTAGAAACAGCAAAAAATAATTGGGCAATAAGCATGATTTGAGTCAAATTAGCGGTGGTGGCGACTTGAGCATCAGTAAAAGCATGACCAGTTCTAAGCAACGTAATTGGATAAGCAAAATAAGCCACAACCATCGAGGCAAGCATAAATACTAATAGTAAAATTGTCATGGTCGTAGAGCTCATTTTTAGTGCAGTAGCCTCATCTTTATCACGCTTTAATTGAGTAAAGACTGGAATAAATGCTGCGGAAACAGCGCCTAAAATAATTAGCTGAAACATCATGTCAGGAATTTGAAAGGCAACCTGAAAAGCTTCATAAGCTTGCTGGGAGCTTGGGGTAGAGAAAAATTCTGAAATTAGAAATCTTTCTCTAATCAGACCAGATAATGATGATAAAACATTAGCTATTGTGATAACGGCAGCAGCAGATAAAATTGAGCTCTGTTGTTTTTCTAGCCAGCTACCATTGCTAGTGAAATTTGAAAAAAAGCCTTTGAGTTGAGAGATCATTACTAGTATTATAAGGGTGTAGGGTAAATTATTGTATGAGAAAAAAAACTAAGTTAATCTTAAGTGGCACATTTTTATTTCTAATGCTAGCAGGTGTTGGGGCAGCTGCTTTTCTTATTCAACAAAGTCAAGATATAAGACAGCAGGCGAGTGGAGGGATTTACTGTGGCTCTGGAGAAACTTGTACTGCTGGGTGTGCTAGTTTAGGTTGGATATCTACTGGTGTTTCATGTGGTGGAGGCAAAGTTTGTTGTGCTCCTCCCAGTAACCCTTCACCAACATCTCAGCCTTCTTCTAGTCCAAGCCCATCTCCATCTCCTAGCCCATCACAATTACCTAACCCGAGTTCTCAGCCTTCTTCTAGTCCCAGCTCATTGCCAACTCCCTCTCCAACACCCTCTCCAACTCCCTCTCCAACACCATTTAGCTCAGGTAGTGCTTTTCCTACCCCCTTTAATTCCAATATTCCTTTTCCAACTCCCTCTCCAACACCATTTGGTAGTGGTGGTGCTTCAATCCCTCCCGCACCCACATCATCTACCATCAGTTATGTACTTTGTGTGGCTGGAGAAACTTGTGTGAGTGCTAGTGCTTGCAACACAGTTGGTGGAAGTGCTGGCGGGAGTTGTGCTCAGGGTAGAGTTTGTTGTGATCCTAATGCTAATAAACCTACTCCTACCACAACCCCATATACTTATCCTCAAGGCTCATCTGGCACTACAGGTATTAGTGGAGTTCCTACTCCAACACCCACGCCTACGTCTTACACCTATCCTCAGGGCTCAGGTAGTACTGTGATTGCTGTTGCTACTCCTATTGAAGACATAGAAATACCATCTAACTCTACTAACTATGTAAGTAATAGTATTTGTATCAAAACTTGTAATGGCAACTGCGGTGGGCCAGGAGGGAAGTATTGTACGCATGATGCGCCAACTACAGCCTATACAGATCCTTGGGCTCAATCAGGATATACAGATAATATTGAGGTTTTTGATACAGGAGAAGAGGAGCAAATTGATGAGCTTAACTGGTGGCAGCAAGCTCAAAATAGCACTATAGTTCATAACGTTGCTGAGTCACTTGTTACTGGACTATATGGAGCCTGGGAAAACCTTTATGGAGAAGAAACAGCCTATCAATATGCTTCTGCTATCACTGGTCAAAACGGATATCAACACACAGGTGATCTAGATTTATTTGGCAATTATGTTTCAGGTTGTACAGAGGGAGATGTCCAGTGCTGGAAAGCTTCAGTAGCTTTTGGAGGGACAGCAGTATTAGCAGCAGATGTTTTAGTTGGTGCTGGTGCTGGTATAGGTGTGACTCATGCTCTAACTACAAATGCTGGGATATATGCTAATCAAGGCATTCAATATGCAGCTAATAACTGGGTAAGTCCTGCAGCTCAGTGGGTTGGATCTCAGGCAATGTCATTAGTTCCAACAGCAGCTCAACCCTTTGCTCAAGCTGCTACTTCTTATATAGCGCCAGGTCTTATCGCAGGGTTGGGTGTTGCAGGTGCTAATCAGGGTATCCAAGCCTGTCAAGCTGATCCAGGTTCATTTGCTTGTGCTGGTTTTATTACTGGTGTGCAAATGGGAGTTTTGGACGATGTAGCCCAAGCAGCAGATGATGTTATTACTCAAGGCTATGATGATG
>JAHJBU010000009.1 GCA_018813375.1 Patescibacteria group bacterium | reverse complement strand
GGTATATAAATATTAAAAATCTAAAAAATATTTTTCTCTGATAAAAGATTACATCTACACATGAATGAACTTTTAGATCAAGCTCAATTAGTTGAGCAAATAGAACATCTTATTAAATCAAAGAATTGGTACTCTCTTACAGAAAGCAGTAGATTTATATGGGAAGGAAGTGTAAGGTTGATGGCGACAATGATTGCTCAAGAAATTGGATACATAAGTCCAGAGCAAATTCAACAAATTATTGGAAATTCATTTACTCCAGATGCATTATCTCTGGCTAACTCAGAATATTTTGTAGATTGTCTTCTGGAGATTGATCCAGAATTGATCCTATGGTCTGAGGGAGATATAGCTTGGCAGAAATTAAAGGCTCTTAGAACTGGTTTAGTTAATGGGCGGAGTATTAGAACTGAATTTTTTGCTAAAAACAAAATTGATAGGCTAAAAGATATTATTTTATCTTTGGCTAGTAAATCTGGAAAAGAAGTTAATGTGGTAGTTATTGATGATAAAAAAAAGAATCTGACTCATGCATTAAGTTTGCAAGATCAGGTTTCAGCAAGTGGGATTATAATTAGCACATATCATCTCAGTCTTCAAGATAGCTTAACTGGTCCAGCTGCTTGCTTGAGTTTTTTATCAGAAATGACAGGGAAAAATATTAGACTAATAGTTGATATGGATGGAGTGTTGATAAATACAGATTTGGTTTTATCTGAAATAGTATCTCAAAAACTTGCTCAAGCATTATTAAACCAAAAAAACTTCTAAAGGTTCCTGACATAGTCCAACAGTGCCATCAATGAAAGCCTTTAATAGCAAAAAATCCCGTTTTTTAAGACGGGACATTTTGGCTTGATCTAATGCTGTTGCATTAATTTAGATCGACCTTAAGAATTGATTTTATTCTAGCAAAACCTAAAATTAAAAACAACCTTAAAATGTGGAGGCGAGGGGAATTGAACCCCCCAGATCAAACTTCTTAAGGTCGGTCCGGCAACCAGCACTACCCCCGACATAGTTAAAAAGTTTATCAAATAATTATTAAGAAAGAATTAAGTTTTTTTGCGAGTAATATTTCTACACATATGTTTTAGATTAAGCTATATCCAATATTTTTTTGGCAGTTTTATCTCTCAACCAGATTGAGATTACTCTCAGTAAAACTTCAAGCATGACTCCGTTTTCAAATGCAATTTCTTTATAGTTAATAAATTTATTTTCAGCATGACATTTTTCTATTAGCACGAGACTAGCTTCATCTAGATCAACTAAGCTACCAATTTCATTTTTTTTAAGCTCTTCAACAAACCAACTTTTATTATCTCTATAAATTTTTTCAAAGCCACTTTCTTTTAAAAGTTCTTTGCCTTTTTTCTTAAGACTAAGGGGGCTACTAGATCCAAAAAGGTTGGAATCTAAGCCAGTTTTATCAACTAATTGAGTTTTAACAATTGCCATGTGATTTAATAATTTATCAACACTAGTCTTTAAGCCATCTACATCTTTTAAGGCTCTTTTAAATTTTTCCCTAGTACTTCCAAGATCTAATATTTTATAAGCAAAGAATAGTATTAATGAAAAAACTATTGCTGGGGAAATAATATATTGAATATAGGGGTTTTCCCATAACAAGTCCTGATTTATTATTGCTGCTGAGGTCGTAGATATAACAGTTTTCATTATGATTTCAGTATAGATCTTAAGAAGAAGCAGGTCAATTTATTAATTTAACATTGGATTAACTGGATCTTTAGCAATTATTGGTGCACAAATTGCATCAAGAAAATAAAATTGCTTTAGTCATTGGTTTAATTTGATTAGTAATTTTTTCTCTTTTAATTCTTGAGTAATATCCCAAATTTGCAGGCATGGCGCGTCATTGGAACGACAGTATTCTTGAAGTAGATTATTTTGGGGTAAATCAATCTCTAGACGATGGCTGTTAACAATTAGTAGAATTTGGTCGAATTTTAGAGCCTTATCATTAAATTTTTGAGTAACTTCTCTGACTGGGAAGCCAATGCCTTCTACATAGATATTTTCTACATTTTGGCGATGAAAATACATCAAAACTCCGTCAGGTAGAGTGCCGAATGAACCTTCAGTCGCAACAGCTACGGTGTGATTTTTAGCTTGGGTTTTAATAAACTCCACACTTTCTCTGATCCCGTGACCAGATGACCATTTATAAAGATATTGTTCTTGATCTGCGCTAACAAAAGGAGTTTTATCTGGGTTTGTAAGTGAAAAGTAAATAAATTTACCAGACATAGTTCCAATGTTAATGAATATTACTCCCAGGATGGCTCCTAATAATATTTTTTTCCAGGAAAGTTTTTGTTTTTTAGTTATTTCAATTAATTCTTGAATTACCAAAACAGCAGAAATAGTCAGAAAAATACTAATTGGTAAAAAATACCTGGGGTAAACTACTTTTCCCAGGAGTGCAATTGGGCCAGCAAATAAAAT
>JAHJBU010000083.1 GCA_018813375.1 Patescibacteria group bacterium | reverse complement strand
GCCATTCTCCCGCAACTGGCCGCGTTGGCCCAGCGCACCCAAATATTTCTCTTCACCCACCACGACCACCTCGTCGAACTTTGCCGCAAAACCCTAGTTGAAGACACTTTCCATCTCCACCGGCTGAACATCAACGCCAGTGAAAAAGGCAATTAACACCAAAGATGCTAACAGGAAATCCACAATCTTCGCTAGAATCGTACTCACCACAAAAATCTCTCTAGGAAAGTAAATCTTAGTCAGCAAAGACCCATTACCCACTAGTGAGTTCATGGCACTCCCAATAGAAGCCGCAAACAAATTCCACGGTAGTAAACCCACATAAAGAAACAAGGCATAAGGCACACCTAAATTAGTAATCCTTAAAATCTTAGAAAAAACAAACGCCATCACCAACATCTGAAAAAAAGGATTGAGAATCACCCACGCGTAGCCCAGTACAGACTGCTTGTAGCGGGCCTTAATCTCCCTTTTAGTTAGCTCAGCTAATAGTTCTTTGTATTCTTTAAATATTTTCATTTTTATAACCTTACTTTACCTCAGAGCATATTTTAATTATATATCTATTTCACCAGCTTCTTTAATTTCTATTTGACTACAGGGGTCTGGGAAACTCAGAGTCAATCCATCTTCTTTTTTACCACCATTAGAAATGATATCAAAACGATATCATTTTCAACACTACAGGGTGGTATCAAAACCGCACCATTTTTGAGGATACATAGATCAAGCAGCCAGAGGCAGTTAAAAAAGCTGGTAAAACTAAACTAAAACTACTCAACTACCCCTAGAAAAAAGCCCCTGCTTTAGCTAAGATAAGCTTAATTTAATTTTATGAAACAAAATTACATCGTCAGAATTGACTTACTTAAAAATTCATTAAAATTAACCAAAAAAAAGACTGGCATTCGCGGTCGGTCGAAACCTTAGGCTAGTCCAGTCATCGTGATAAACAAAGCATAGCAAATGAACCAAAAAACGTCAACTAAAAATAGCTTAAAAACTTGGTTTGACCAGCACGGACTTTTCACCCTCAGTCTCTTTCTCATCATCTTTATCCCTCTTTACCCAAAAATCCCACTTTTAGAAGCCATCCCAGGTTATTTAGTGCGAGTGAGACTCGAAGATATCCTAGTTTTAGTGACTGGATTAATCTGGTTTACTCAGTTACTGCGTAAGCGGGTGGAGTGGAGAACCAGTTTTCATTTTCTAATTATTGGCTATGCCTTAGTGGGGTTAATATCACTACTAATAGCTACTAGCCTCCAGCAAACCATCCCACTCCAGTTTATCCATCTTAGTAAAAGTATCTTGCACTACCTCAGATACCTCGAGTATTTCTCCTTATTTCTATTTATGTACGCAGGCATCAGAACAAAACGCCATGCTCAGATAGCTTTAACTACGGTCGTGGTGGTTTTAAACCTAATTTTTATTTATGGACTTGGCCAGCGATATCTCCAATGGCCAGCATTCTCAACCATGAATAGAGAGTTTAGTAAAGGTCAAGCGTTAATTTTAGCTCCAGAAATCAAGCTTCATTCTACTTTTGGCGGGCACTATGACTTGGCAGCTTATTTAGTAATTATTCTACCAATTATTACAGCCTGGATTTTACGCTCCAAAAAGCGTCTACTGCAACTCTGGCTAACCCTAAGTATTCTGGCTGGATTTTGGCTATTGATGGAAAGCGCCTCTAAAACTGCTTTAATAGCCTGCGTAGGCTCAATCGCGGGTGTAATTTGGTATAGCTTTTATCAACGCTGTGGTCTAATGAAATCCAGTCTAATTAGTATTATTGGCGGTATGTTTCTTTTAGGATCCATCTTTAGTGGATTATGGCTTTATCAACGCCCTATTTTATATAAGCTTGCACCATTTTTACGTCCTGCAGGTTTTTCCACTCCAATTGATGCTACTGCAATAAAAGGTAATGAAACTTGGTCGCTTAACGCTCAGAAATACGGTTTATCTATGGGGATTCGCCTTGATACTCTCTGGCCTCAGG
>JAHJBU010000082.1 GCA_018813375.1 Patescibacteria group bacterium | reverse complement strand
TTAAAAATTCTAGCTAGCCAATATCCAGCCGAGGGGATTAATTTACTGGATGAATCAGGATTATTGCAATACATATTACCAGAAATTTTGCAGGGGAAAAAAGTAGAACAAGGAGGCCACCACACCACCGATGTCTGGACTCATAGTATAGATGCACTTAAAGAATGCCCCAGTTCTGACCCAATAGTGAGATTAGCTACTCTTCTTCATGATGTAGCTAAGCCACAAACTTTTGAAATTAGGGATAATAAAATAACTTTTTATAATCACGAAATTGTCGGCTCACGAATGGCTGATAAAATTGCCAAACGCTTTAAGCTTTCTAATGCAAAGCGCAAGCATTTATTTACACTAGTGCGCTTCCATATGTTTTACTACCAGACATATCATACCAACTCTGCCATCCGTCGTTTTATGCGTAAGGTCGGCTTAGAAAATGTTGATGATATTTTAGATCTACGAGAGGCAGATCGCTTGGGCAGTGGTGCTAGAAAAACTAGCTGGCGCTTAGAAGAAATGAAAGCTAGAATGATTGGACAACTCAATCAACCCATGGAAGTAACTGATCTTGCCATTAATGGCAATGACTTAATGAAAGAATTTATATTAAAACCAGGGGCGTGGATTGGAGAAATTCTGGGTAAATTACTAGAAAAAGTATTAGACGAGCCAGAGTTAAACCAAAAAGAAAAATTAATTCAATTGAGTAAAGAGCTAATTAAACAAAACTAATTATTTTCTTTTTTGTTTAATAAATTTTGCCACATCCTCCCACAATAATAAAAGCGGTGCAGCGGTAAAAGTAGAAGAATATGTACCAGTGACAGCACCAATTAATAAAGCTACAGCAAACCAACGAATCGTCTCACCACCCAACATAGCTAATGCAGCCAACATAATGATGATAGTAACTGAATTATTAATTGAACGGCTCAAAGTTTCAGTCACAGCAGTATTTATTAATGAAACTAAAGAATATTTAGAGTATTTACCACGTAATTCTCTAATCCGATCATAAACAACAATCGTATCGTGAACAGAAAATGATAGAGTAGTTAATAAAGCAGTCACAAATAATATATCCACTTCAATCCCATAAAAATAACCCAGCAAACTAAACACTCCCAGTAAAACCATTGAGTCATGGAGCATGGCTAAAATCGCACTCACGCCATACTTTAATTCATTAAACTGAATCCAAACATAGATCATGATTAATCCAGCCGCTATTACTACCCCAATCAAAGTTTTAGTCAACAATTCCCTGCCAAGTGACGGCCCAACGGCCTCAAATCGTCTTTCCTCTATTGATCCATAATTATCACTTAAAATTTCTAGAATCAAATTCTTTTGCTCATTGTTTAAATGTTTACCTCGTAAAATAATCTGATTTTCTCCAGATTGTTGTATCGCATCTAGCTCATAAATTTCACTCAGCTTGTCTTTTAGGCTAGAGTAACTAAGACTAGATTTTTCACTAATCTGATTAAACCTAACTTCCAACAAACTTCCACCTGTAAAATCAATCGCTGGCTTCATTCCAAATAAAATCAATGACACCATTCCAGGAATAATTACCACTAACGAGATAGCAAAATATAACCAGCGCCATTTCATAAAATTCATTTGCTACCTCCTGGATCTTTTAAAAATACCCTCATGAGTGTTCTGGTAACTACTACGCCAGTAAAAAGACCCAACAACACCCCGATAAACAAAGTCACGCCAAAACCTTTTACCATACCACTAGTATTTAAAAAGCTAAAATCAAGTGGGTTAATTAATACTAAGGCAGTCATAATGGTAGCAATATTAGCATCCTTAATGCTATCCCAAGCCCGACCAAAACCTAACTCCATAGCTCTTTTCCATGGTTTGCCTAAGCGCAATTCTTCTTTCATTCTCTCAAAAATTAAAATATTGGCGTCAACTGCCATTCCAATGGTTAATAGCATCCCTGCAATACCAGGAAGAGTTAGGGTAACTCCAATAACTTTATAAACTGCAATAGTTAGAATTCCGTAAACTAATAGAGCTAAATCTGCAATTAATCCCTTCCAGCCATAAAGCAAAATCATAAAAATCATCACCAAGCCAATACCAATTAATCCAGCGATAACACTTTTTTCTACTGCAGCTTGGCCTAGACTTGCTCCCAATTGACGCTGTTCAATAATCTCAATTGGTATTGGTAGGGCTCCAGCATTAAGCTGAATTGCAGTCTGCTTAGCTTCTTCTAGATCAAAACCACCGGTCATAATCGCTCTACCATCTAAAATAGCCGAGTTAATTTTAGGCATAGCAATGGGCATATCATCTAAAAATATTGCTAAAACCTTACCAACATTTTGCTTTGTTAACTCTCCAAATAATTTTCTACCTTCATCATCAAACTCAAGCGCAATTACTGGTTCATTAGTTTGAGGATCAAATTGAACTAAAGCTCTTTTTAATTGCTTTCCAGTCAGATTGGTTCGTTCAAATTGATTAAAAAAAGCTATAGCTGAATAAGTAGCTTCTGGGGTAGCTAAGTCAAGGTTTTGTAAACGGAAATCTAGCTGAGCTGTTGTGCCCACTAACTGCAGGGCTTGATTGGGATCACTAACTCCCGGTAGATCTATTAATAAACGATACTCTTCTCCCATTTTAGAAGTAATCACAGAAGGCTCATTAATCCCATAAAGATCAACACGCCTTAAAATGACTTCCTTTGCGCTCTCAATTGCTGTCTCTCTATCTTCAGCAGCAATTTCATTCATCTTTGCTTTTAAAACTACTTGCATCCCACCTTGAATATCCAAACCTTTTTTTAGTTTAAATTCTTTTTGAATTCTCTTCCCAAAAATAGTCACATCAAAAGATGGCACTAAAATCTCTTGATTAATTTGCTTACCAAACAAACTGAGATGAATGGGTATATTGCTGGGTAAAGAAATATACAAAGAAATCACAGTTAAAACTATAATAAACAAAAAAATTCTCAGGTTGTGCGACATATTTATTATCTTATTTTATGTTTAGGCTAAACCAAGAATTTGTCTATCAACAAACTCATCTTCATTGCCAATCACCATCACCCGACTACTAAATAAAACATCCATGATGAATGGATCGCGACGGGTTTTTCTAAAATCAAATTCTTTTTTTTCAAAAACTGCTACCCTAACCTCTCGTTCCAAACGACTCTCTTCTTCTTTAATTAAAGCCTCTAACTCTGGTAAAACAACGTCTCCAATAACTAAAACATCAACCTCATTTTGACGAGGAGCCAAACCTCTAACAAACCGGCCAGAAAACATCACAAACTCTAATGTACCTAGTTTTCGTCGTAATTTTCTAATTTTTTTCCCTAAACCGGTGTTTTTAGTCACCATTTGATGGATTTCTTGAAAATACAAATAGCGTTTATTAAGATAATAGTAAAGTCGATTGCCACGCTGTTCGCTTCTTAGCAACCCATAGCCAAGCATTTTATCCAGCTCTCGTCTGACAGCGTTAATTTCTTCTTTGATTTTCCTGGTGATTTGCCTTACGTAGTACATCTCGCCTGGATTAGTAAAAAATAACTCAAACATCTTCACTCGAACTCGAGAAATCATAAAATCTTGTAGTGAAGTCATAGTTATTCCTAACTTTAAACAATCTGTACTCAAATTGTAGGTGAGGTGCGGTAATGTTTCAAGCAGAAACAGCAGTAAAACTAATAATCTACCTTAGTTGCATTACTTACTACAGAAATCCAAGTCAAACCTCTGGCAAGAGGCACCTGATTGCCACGATTGTCTATGAATTGAAGCTCATCAGTACGAGTTTTCTTTTTCCAGGTAGCCTCTACAACCTCGCCATTTTTAAATATTAAAACATCCCCAGTCCCAGTTGTTCCATAAAGTATATGTTTCTTCTCATCAATTGGACCTTTTTGTGTGGTAAGCAATACAATCACGTTACTAGCTTTAATTTGCTCGTTATTATTTAAATCAATATGAGATTCACCAGCCATATTACGCTTATAACTATTACTCTGGGCTTCGTACTCCCACTCTAAAGAATAATCACTATAATCACTCCAAAAATCATAAGAAATTTTTGTCACAGCACCTGCCTCAGGCTGGCTATCTTGATATTTCCAGGTTTTAAAATCTTCTTGCCAATCTTCTCCGCCCACAACCTTACTCCTAACTTTTCTTTCTGGAGAAAGATTTGTCCATTCTCTCTTTTCACCCACATCCCACAGTTTTTCAGTACTAGTCACCATGGTGTGTTCGGTTGCAATTTCCAGACCTTCCAGCCGGTTATAATCCCGCACAAAAGTAGGATAGCCAATAGAAAATTGGTTAAGATCATTTTCTCCCACCCAACCATAATCAGATAACTGACCCAAGGCATCAGCTGGACCGGGTAAATTAGCACCACCTACATGGACATAAAGTGGCTGATTAAAGCCAGATGCCCAATCAACAAAGTAAGATCTAGCTGAACGAATTGGTGCTAATGTAGTATCAAACCTTTGTACCTCACAATAAAACATACCCATAAAACGAGTTACTCCACCCTCTGCAATGGCTTCAAAAACTATGTCTGCATCAGAAAGACCAGATTGGGGGCGAGACTCAGGGTGATTTTCAATCATCACTGCCAAGGGTCGTTTTTTTTCCCAGGCTTTTCGCTCAGTGTTGGTATAGTATTTACCAGTTAAAGGACAAGCTTGGTCTTTTTTTTCATTTGGATCAATGTCCAATAATTGACTTAGTAAAGTTCCGTTATCCTCTTGCGGAACATCTCCTACCACCACAGTAGCATTTCCAGCTTTTGCTCCAAAATAGCTAAAAAGCCCAAATGAAACCAATGAGCTAATAATGTATAAACTCAAAACAAGCAGTAGAGAAGATTTTTTCATATAATATTTCCTTTTTTAACAATGCTACATGTTGTATCAAAGCTTAATATATAACGCAACTAGAACCCCAGCTACTATCACTGAGGCAACCAAAGTTTTTTTTAGATCCTTAATAATTAACTTTGTATCGCCATGCGTTAAATCAACTGCTTTAATCTTAGTCAACTTTTGACTATTACTACTATTTTTTCTCGCACTCACTCGTTGAGATTGAGCTTTAATACGATTTCTTTTTGTTCTTCTAATAGCCATATTAATTAAAAATTCTAACTACATCTCTAATAGTAACCAAAATCAATAAACTCAGCAATAAGATATATCCTGCATAATTAGCATAATTTTCTATTTTTTCTATTTTTTTTCTACCAGTTATTTTTTCAATTAAGATAAAAACTGCTCGTCCTCCGTCTAGTGCTGGAATGGGTAAAATATTTAAGACGGCTAAATTAACTGATAACATCCCGCTAAAACTCAGTAGTGCTAAAAAGCCTTGTGAAAAGATACCCTGACTACTAGCCTGATGCACAATTCCAATTGGACCAGCAATTTCTTGTGGAACTTGCCCCAAATTCACCATATTTAAAAATAAATCTCCCAAACTCTGTAAAATCACTCCTCCCAGCCAAAAAGCTTGAACTAACCCATACCAAGTACCTCTAAAAGGCATTTCATACCAAGGATAATGCAAAAAAACTGTTTGCTGGAACATTATCCCAAGTGACCCTTGATTATCAGGGGTTTCTTCTGGTTTGCGCAAATAAGCTGAAAATTCTTGAGATATCTCTTCGCACTCTAATTGATAGCAGTTGCCACTAGTTACAATAGTAACGGTTTCTCCATGTCTTAAAGTGATTTCATTAATTACATCTTGAATGGTTTTTGTTTCGACAAACTCATCATTTACTCTCAAGCCCAAAATATTTACATTAACAGGAATACCAGCTTTGGCAGCTGGAGAATCAGGAGAAATTTCAGCTAAGCGAGGTTGCTCTAAACGAGTCGGAATCCCTGAAATTGAAAATACTAAAGAAAACGCCATCACTCCAAAAATAAAATTAACAATAGCTCCAGCTAAAACCACTCCAAGGCGTTTATTGATAGAAAACTTATGGAAAGCTCCACTATTTTCCTCTTCACCTTCTATCCTGACAAAGCCTCCAAAGGGAATCCAGTTTAAAGAAAAGGTTGTTCCTTGCCATTTAAAAAGCTTAGTAGCCCTAGGAGGATAGCCTAAACCAAATTCTTCTACCTTCATTCCAGATTTTTTAGCTGCAAAAAAATGTCCTAGTTCATGAATAATGACCAACACAGACAAAATTAAAATGAAAATGATAATCGACATAAGGAAATTTTAAATCGTCATTAACTCGTTTTCTTTATTTTTAGACATTTCATCTAGTTGATTCATGTATTCTTGAGTCATTTTATCTAGTTCTTTAATATCATTGTGAATATCGTCTTCACTTACATTAGTTTCGCCAGCTTGTTTCTCAATATCTTGCTTTACATCTGTTCTAACAGATCGTAACATTACTCGACCACTTTCAATTTTTTGATGCAATAATTTAACCATCTCTTTGCGTCTTTCTTCAGTCAAAGGAGAAACCTGAATCCTAATCACATCTCCGTCAACTACTGGATTAAAATTTAGACCAGAGGTAGCAATAGCTTTTTCAATTAAATCAATAATAGAAGTATCCCAGGGCTTAATCATTAATAAATTAGCATCAGGTGCTGAAATATTAGCTAGTTCATTAATCTTCATACCACTTCCATAGGCTTGCACTATAATTGAATCAAGCATTTGTACTGAAGCCCTGCCTGTTCTTAGTGTAGATAAGTCTTTTGACACATGATTAATAGCTTTAGTAGCTAAGTCTTTAAAAATAGAGGATTGAAAAGTCATATGCACAGATTATACTCTATTTTGTATACTAACAAAGTATGCGACCTAAAACCTATTGGCACATTTTAAAAAACTCTTTCTCCTCATCTGCTTACTATTTAAAAATTATTAAAGCACCTTTTTGGCTAAGCTTAAGATTTTTTCTACTAAGCATGATCTTATTGGGAATTTCTTGGGCTACTAGAATTAATCAACGCTTCATCCCTAATCTACAAGACCAAGCTTTAATAACTTTAGAGCAACTAGAAAAAAACTATCCAGAAAATTTAAAGATTACCTGGACTGGAAAAGAATTAGAAATAATCCCTGCTGAAATTTTAGAAATTTCATACCCAAAAAACTTTGAAATCGACTCTCAATTTCCAACTCTGCTAGCTTACATCTCACCAGATAAGCTTGAAATCAATCAATTTAAAGATAGATTTGAACACGAAAGCTTAATCATTATCACCCCGAAAGAGCTCTTTATTAACAATTTACAGGACTCCTGGACTCAAGCACCACTATCAGAGCTCCTGCCAACAGATACTGCCACTACCCCTCTTACAAAAGAATCTCTACCCAATTACCTAGATCAAATTAAAGCATTCTTCATAAACCTATTGAGTTTAACTAAGCAAATTAATTATCTGGCAATGCCATTGCTAATTTTACTAATCATGCTGTGGATGGGATTAATCGAATCCATCTTTTTATTTTTATTTTTTAAATTAAATCAAATTAATCTAAACTTTAAAAAAACTTACCAACTCTCACTACACTTAACAGTAGTAGCAGAAACTATCAATCAAGTCACAGCTTGGATTTATCCTCAAATTCAACTACCAATGTTTACCCTATCTTTCTGGATAATCTTAATCTACGTTTTCTTGACTCAGAAAAAAAACTTTTTAATACTAAAAAAATAAGTAGCTACTAGTCAAAACTAATTCTCATATCTACTGGGGGGAATGGGAGTTTTTCATGATTAGGGTCAGCTAACTCCAACTCCTGAGATAACTCATAAACTCGTTGCTCCAATGGACCAGAAATAATTTTATCAATTGGCTCATCTTTAATCAAAACATTTCCATCACTAGGACTATCTGGTCGTGACCAAACCCAAAGTATACTTAAAATAATTAGCACTAAGAAAAATCCTAAACTAAAAAAAACAATCTTTTTCCACTTATTTTTATCTAGAGATTTTTTATCAGTAAGTTCAGAGGCTAAAGGTTGCTGTTTGGCCACAGGCTGCTCATAAAGAGGACCTTCTAGCGCAAACTGAGTTTGGTCTTGAGATTCTGACTGTTTCATATCTTAAGTAATTCCCCTAAAAACACTAGTGCTTTAGATAGCGATGAATAAATTAAACTCAATTGATTGTTGTTGCTTTTATATACACCTTTGTAGCTAATTCTATGAGAATCAACAAAAACAGCCTCTGCTTTATCAAAACTGCTTTTCAAACTATTTAATACTCGATCTGTTTCATCAAAAGATCGCTGTCTTTCAGCTAACTTAAGCGCTCCCCCAGCAGTAGCAAGCTGGTCTTTCATATCTTCTTTAAGAACAATGGCTTTATCATGAACTGTTTGTAGTTTGCCAACAGCCAAAAGTGAAAACACTCGATAAACTGACTCCTCAATCACCATACTTAATTCTTGAAAATCAAATACTGCTTGCCTCATCTGAAGCTTATCAAGAGGCTCTATTAATTCTTGCTGATGTTGTTCAATTTTACTTAAAGTATCCAATAAATTTTGCTCGGCTACTTGTTTTTGAGGCAATTCTATTCCAGCTTGAGAAAGTAGATAGAAGCGTAACAACCTTACATAAGTTTGTAGCACTCTAGCTCTAACCACCATTGCTTCTTGTGTAGCTCTAACTGCCTTCTCTAGAGAAACTAGTGTTCCTAATTGTTGATATTGTTGCTTAAGTATATTGTATTCTTGTTCAGCTTTACGATACTCTTCTAGTTCTCCACGATACTGTAGAGTTAATTGTCTGATGTCTTGAGAAAAAGATTGAGTTTCAAAAACCATTTTAGAATCTTGAATAGCAGGCTCTTCTTGAGCTAAAACTTGCCCAGACCTAGCCATCAAAGAAAAAAAAATAATTACTGCTAGAAAAAAATTATTAATCAAAATCATAAATTTAAATAGACTTGCTTTAGAGTGTTACTAAAACTAACAACAACCCCGCTAAAGCTCCTACTCCCGCATACTCTAGTACAATTTTTTTATCAATCTGATTAGATTTAAAATGAGTCGATATTCCCCAAAGCAAATAAAAAATTGAAATCCCAATCGCCACAATTCTTTGCAAACGACGATCAGGCCAAGCCCCTAAGAATAATACCACCCCCAAAACTAACCCTACAGCTAAAACCAAATAAGCTAACTTGTGTTTATTTAACTCTTTTATCATTTGACTATCCTACAACCCCTCCCTTAAAAAAGATTACTAAATACATCACTGCCATTAATAAAAATATGTGTGCTAGATTTTTTCCAACCAAGCGAACGGTGCTATGGTGTCCGATTACAAATGTGTCATAAACTAAAGTACCAATAATTAACATAATAACTGCTAGAAAAAAAGCTTTTGTTAGTTGAAGTGGGGTAAATAATGGCGGAGATTCAACTACACCCCCAGGAACTAACAAACTAGCCAAAACTAAAGTCTGAGAACGCTTAACTGCATCACCCGAAGTTTGAATAGTCTTTGCCTCATCGCCATCTCCCAATATTGGTTTAGTCCCAGGCCTTGTTTGAGACCCAAACATCTGGACCACCAATGTTGTTTCATAACCTTCTAGACTACCATCAATGACTGCTATTCCAATCTCGTTATATTTAGAGTTAACAATGTTAGCTCGATGAGTTGGTGAAGCCATCCAAGCCACCATCATACTTTCAGTATTTGAAAAATCTCTGGCCAAGTTCTCTCCAGCTATCTGATATTGATACCCTGCCTGCTTAATAAAATACCAGGGTTCTAAGCCATCCGGGGCAGTGTGAGACCAATATTGATCAGTAAACATATCTTGTCCTTTGGATAGAGCTGCCTCGACCAAACTTTGATTAAGTACCAGTGGATCCAGACCAAGTTTTTCTCGTTCTAAATTGGTAATCTCAACTACTTGCCTAGGAGTAATAGTAGAGGCATAACCAAGAATATTTCCATTAGTACTAGTTAATCCAGAAAAAAGATGTAATAAGGCCATAAAACCGCTAGCTACTAAGACCAAAGAAAATAAAGACTCAGGATGAAGTAGACGAGGTCTGTGATTATTAGAACGCCTTGGATGAAAAATATGGGCTAGAATGTCAGAAAGTTTTCTCACGTACTCCATTATGCAGTAAAAGCTAAATAAAACTCAAGAGGTTAAATTGCTGTGTAAATTGCTGTATCAAATTAAGGTTAAATGGAACTGTTAAATAAAACGCTCGTTCCTAGAGGTGAAATCTGGCCAGATGAATCAATACTGCGTATGGTAATATAGCCAAAATCAATAAGAGGAGCTTTAATAAGGATAATTTCTTCAATACCTGGAGATTGCGGAGAAAAGTCTTGAGGTAAAAATATTTCTGCTAGCTGAGCCTGAGACCAATTTTCCTGAGTTATTAAGTTAGATGAGTAACGAATGTCATAGGCTAAAACTCTATTTAAATTTTGACCATCGGTTTGAGGAGCAATCCATTCTAAAGTTAGATACTCAGCACTATCCACAGTAATAACCAAGTCATTAATTGGTTCTGTTTCTATAATGCTACGAGTACTTTGGGAGATTAACTTAATACTATTAATAACAGCATAGGTATTTTTAAGCTCATCACCGCTGTTGCCACTCCAAATAGTTAAAGTTTGTGGTTGGTTAGAAAAAAATTTCGGGTTGAAACTAATAATCTTAGTCCCAGTCTCAAAAGCAGATTGTTGATAGGCCAATTGATCATCAATATAAACTGTAAAACCAGGATCATCAAATCCTAATAGATCCTCCACAGAAATTAAATTGTACTCTATATAAAGCAACCAGCTTTGATTGGAGTCAAGGTTGGGAAAATTTAACTTTAACTCCTCATCTTTTAACTTTGTTTTTTTATTTAATAAAAAAATTTCTGGCGTGGTTTCGGGCGTAATTTCTGGCGTGGTTTTTAATGTAGTTTTTAGTGTGGTTTTAGAAAAAATGGCCTGTAAAGGCTGAGGTGAGGCTGGAATTAAACTCGGGGGAGGTGACGAAGGTAGGGGTGATAAAGGTAGAAGCGAGGGAAAAGGGGATGAAAGAGAAGGCGGTGAGGGAGAACCGCTCTGGACTGCAGGATTTTGAAGTTTAACCTCCCCTCCCTTCACCTCTCCATTATTTATTTGATTAATTTCTAGATCATAAAACAGTGGTATTTCTAAAACCCCCACCAGCAATAAACCTAAAACTAAAATCAATCTCATGGCAATTTTGTTAACTCACTAATAACCAATAAAGCTAAGGGAATAAAAATCATGGTTGCAATACCAGTTTTACTTTTAAACCAACTAAGCGTATAGCCCGCCTGTGATACTGATCCTAGTAACTTACCCCTCACTTGTCCTGCAAATACTGGCTGAGGAGATAAATATTGATTTGCATCGCCTTGTGTTAAATAAACTGTTTGTTTATTTTGAGTTTTCTTTTCTACTACCCGGTGAATAACTAACTTAGCTTCATCGCCGTCACCCTGTTGGTAGGCAATTACTTCACCAGGATAATAAGCTGACTGTGCCTTATAGACTGCCAGACTGCCAACGGATAGCCGAGGCTCCATTGAGGCAGATTTGACAATCGCCAACTGATACCACTGATCTACGACTGGGATCAATGGTATCAGTAATAAAGTGGCGATTAATATCCCTAATATTAAAACTGCATTGCTAATGAATTTACCTAATTTTTTCATTTTCAATCAGTCCCTTGCTCGCCAGTAAACTCTAGATCAACCTCAACCCATGCATCTTGATAATTAACACTCGCATCTTGGTCATATTCCCAGGTCAAAAATAAACCCTTACCATGACCGGCATGTCCACCTAAGGAATTAATGGGATAAGATTCTGATCCTGGTAATATCTCTGCTCCAGCCTCTAGATCAAAAGCTATTCCGGCATGAACTAAATCTGTTCCGGAATAAAAATCTAAAAGTGTGAAATCATCGCCATTAGTGTCATATTGACTAATCAATTCTGGCAAAATATCTTCATTGGCATCTTGTATGCCATCGCCATTGCGGTCATACCATGCTGAGATGAGATTCACTACTTCATCTAAGTGCTTAAGACCATAATATGTACGGCCAGTTAGGGTTAAATAAACTGACTCGGCATCAACATCGCCAGTGTTACGAATAAACACTTTAGAACTAATCGTGTCACCTGGCGTCCATTCTAACTGTGTGCTCCAAACATTGGTTACATTTCCAGACCAATTACTAATTGACGTTTCAGCAATATTATCTCCATCAGCATCTGTGATACTAATCTGCAGATCAAATTGACCTGAATAAAACTTATTGTCTTTCGCCACTACCAAATCCTGAAACAGAGCATATCCATGTCCGACTGCAAAGACACTCGCTAATACTAAAAATAAGGAAAGAATAATTTTACGCATTTGGCTCTCCTCCTTTCTAAAAAGAAGCTTAGAGCATGATGCTTACAGGAAGTGTGATTTTTTTAAAGCAGTTTTTGCAAGAATTCTTTAGACGGATATCATGGCATTTTTATCTACATCTAATTTTTGGAACTGGCCGCGACGAAACAAAACACCAATAATAGCGTATGTAGCGATATCAATCCAGGTTTCTTCAATAGATTCATTGACTGGATTTTGGCCTTGTTTAATTAACAAATTTTTGAGTCGCTCGGCTTTTTCTAAGATTCGCATAGAAACACCAAGCTCTTCTATAGAAAGAATATTGCCCTTACCATAGTCTTTATGTTTTTTAAGAAACATTTTTAAAACTTCTTCATTAACTTGAGCAAAAGCTTGGTCTAGGGTTTGAGGATCAATTTTTGAAGGCATAAAAACTTTCTATTTTTTTACCTCACTACTGTAACATATTCTGTTAAGCTAATACTATGTTATCTCAAATTTTATTTTTATTTTTTCTCATCGGAGCAATTATTTTTTTAATATTTAAACTTAAAAGGGCTTTAATTAGGTTTTATGTTATTATCCAGGGTCCATTTTTTGCTCCAACTAGTTATAAGCGTATTAAACAAATCACACAGCTAGCTCAACTTAAGCCAGGAATGAAAATTGCTGATCTAGGCTCTGGCGATGGAAGAATTTTAATTGGCTTGGTAAAATCTTGTCCTAAAATTACTGCTATAGGGATTGAGCTGGACCCAAAGTATGTAAAGCTGGCTAAAGAGAATGTTGAAGCAACTGGGTTAAATAAAAGGATACGAATAAAACACGCAAGTTTTTGGAGCATGGATCTATCTAATTATGATATTATTACTATTTACGGCATACAAAGAATTATGGGTAAATTGGAAAAAAAGTTAAAAAATGAGGTTAAAAAATCTTGCAAGGTAGTTTCGGTATTTTTTCAGTTTCCAACATGGGAACCAAAAAAACAATTGGGTGATATTAGGCTGTATAGGAAATAGGGTATAATTAACCTCCCTAGGCCCCATCGTCTAGTGGCTAGGACACCAGGTTCTCATCCTGGCAACCGCGGTTCGATTCCGCGTGGGGTCACAAGAGTTTTTCCTCAAGAGATTTGCATACCCTAGTGCAACATTGAACCACTTAAAATAACCCTCCAAAACTTTATAAAGATTGACTTTCTTTATAAAGTTAGATATAATTTGATTCATGACTACTACACAGAAACTACAAAGAATTCAAAAATACAGCGGT
>JAHJBU010000081.1 GCA_018813375.1 Patescibacteria group bacterium | reverse complement strand
ATCACAAACGCGGACATAGTATTTCATCTTGCTTCACTAATTGAGGCCGGAGAATCTGTAGAAAAACCCGAAAAATATATAGATTACAACATCAATGGCACCCTGAGTGTTCTCGAAGCAATGCGTTTAAATGGGGTAAAAACGTTCATTTTTTCATCAAGCGCTGCTATTTACGGCGAGCCTATTCAAGTTCCCATCAAAGAAGATGATCGCACTCTGCCCATCAATCCTTACGGCATGACGAAGCTGGCAATGGAAGCATTGCTGCGTTCTTATGTAGAAGCTCATGATTTTACTGGCGTGGCCCTTCGTTACTTCAATCTCTACGGCTCAGAAGAACATCACGAGCCAGAAACACATGCCATTCCACGTTTCATAGAACAAATTTACAACAACAGAGAAGTCACGGTTTGGGGGGACGGCTCTCATCAACGAGATTATGTTTATATTAGTGATATTGTGGAGGCTCATTTGCAAGCGTTGGAGCTGGTAGCTAAAAACCCACAAAAGTACCACTACATGAATCTTTCGACAGAAAACCCTAGCTCAGTCATGGAGGTCATCCAAATTATTGAGCAGGCGATGAATAAAAAAGCCATGATTAAGCATCATGACCCTCGTCCCGGAGATCCTCTCCGGCTTAGCGCCGATGCCACTAAAGCCAGAGAGATTCTTAATTGGCAGAGTAAGACGGATTTAGCAACGGGACTAAAACAAACTGTTGATTATTTTGTTAAATTTTGGCAAAATTCTTAAGCTCCCCACATGAAGAAAACTTTAAAAAAAATTATTTCCTCAGAAGGATTGCAAAAATCTGCTTTTTTAGTTGGCGTGAGTCTACTTGCTACTTCTATAGCCGCTATTGCGCTAGTTATTTTTTCTCGTCTCTTAGGCCCGGAAAAATTTGGTGAGTTTAGTGTCGGAGTGGCGATTATTTTTATTTTGCTCAAACTTACTGATTTAGGGTCAACTCAAGCCTTATTGCGTTTTGTCCCCACAAAAAAAACTCAAGAAGAAAAGGGGACTTTCTTTTTTCAGCTTGCTTTCTGGCGAGGCAAATTAGCTTTGGGAGTGATCTTCATTGCGATTGTTATAGGAATCATTTCTCTGAAACTCGGTTACTCAATCAGACCAGAAATATTATTTGGTGCCATCTTACTTACTCTCATTATGGTTGCTTATGAACATCTTTATTTTTTTCTTCTCTCGATGGGATTGATTGCCCAGGCAGCTTTAATGAACGGCGCGCAAGCTATCACTAAACTTTTAGCAGTATTGGTCTTAACTCTCATCCAGCTCTCTACCAGCATGAGTAGTTTTGTCCTCTATAGCTTAGCTCCTTTACTCGGAGTAGTTTCTGGAATAATTTATCTACCAAAATGGCTGATAAAACCCACACAAAATAATTCTAAACTTTCCCCAGCAGTGACTCAATTTATCTCTCACTCTGCCGCTGGAGTGATTGCTATGGGTATTATTGAAAACATTAGTGTTGTTCAGCTGCGAGGAATGATGACTGCTTATGATACAGGCATTTTTGGAGGGGTCTCTAAAATTTCGTTATTTATAGTTTTAGGAGGGAGTTATCTATCTCAAGTTTTATTTCCTAGAGTTACTCAATATACTCAGCCAAAAACTCAACAAAAATATTTAATTAAAGCCTTATTATTTATCGGATTAATCGGGGTATGCTTTTTAGCCTACTGGCCGTTTAATCAATTTGTGCTAAAACTAACCCTTGGCTCCGATTACCTGCCAGGAACTCAATCCTTATTAATCCTGATGGCAGCTGCTCTAGTTTATACAGCCACTATCCCCATAACAGCTTTATTTTATGCTGGAGATAAATATTGGTATTTTTCACTGAGCGGAATTTTACAGATCATCATTGTCATCTTTGGTAACTTGATCGCCGTCCCCAGATGGGGTTTATTAGGCGCGGCAGGAGTGATTTTACTAGCAAGAGGAGTTGTGCTAATTTTAACTGGAGTTTTAGTTATTCATGATGTATTCTTATATAATAATACATTAAAAGGAGTTTCTTAAATGAAAGCAATTATTGCTGCTGGTGGCAAAGGCACTCGGCTTTATCCGCTAACTTTTACCTCTAATAAACACATGTTGCCAATTGCCAATAAGCCTTTGTTGCTTTATTCCTTTGAGGATATTGTCCGTGTTGGAATTAAGGAAATTGGAATTATTGTTAATGAAGCACGCCCGAGTATAGAAAACTTATTTGGAGATGGCTCTAAGTGGGGTGTAAAAATAACTTACATTGATCAGTTTGTGGCTAAAGGATTAGCTCATGTAGTTAAAATTTCTGAACAATTTATTAACGGTGATTCTTTTGTTTATCATCTGGGTGATAATATTTTTACTAAAGGTATAAAAAAACCGTTTGATAAATTTAAAAAAGTCAAACCAGATGCCCTGCTCACTATAATTGAGCATGACGAAAACTACCGCTTAGGCGTACCATTTTTTGATGACAAAGGTAAGCTGGTGCGTGTGGTTGAAAAACCAAAAAACCCTCCTAATAGATTTGGTATTCCTGGCTTATATATGTTTAGCCCCAAAGTTTTTGAAGCTTTCCAGGGCAAAGATGCCATTAAACCTTCACCTAGGGGAGAGCTAGAGATTGTAGATCTTTATAATTATATGCTTAAAAAAGGTTATAAAGTGGAAGTAGCAGAGTTAGAAGGGCAGTGGCGTGATCCAGGTAAGTTTGATGATTCACTAGAAGCGAACAAACTTTTGATGGATCTTGATAAAAGGACAGAGATTAAGGGTAGTGTTGATAAAAATAGCAAATTGTCTGATGGGGTGGTCCTTGGCAAAGGCTCTAAGGTGATTAATAGTCAGATTGTGGGGCCAGTGCGGATCGGAAACAATGTAGAAATTCGCAATAGTTACATCGGGCCTTATACTGCCATTGGCAGTGATTGTCAGCTAGTTAACTGCAAAGTAGAATACAGCATTTTTCTAGAAGATGTTAATATTGTGGATGTCAAAGGGAAAATTGAAGCCTCCATAATTGGCAAGCACACAGAAATACGTCAGACCAAAGAACGCATTCCTAGATATAGTTTTATAATTGCAGATCACTGCAGGATAGATCTGCCGTTTTAGGGTAAAGTGTCTCACTAAGACTAACTATTTGTTTATCAACGATTTCTATTCTTTTTTTATTAAACTTATTATACTCGGTTTCAGCAGTTTCTTTGGCTAGTTTATGAGAAATTTCCCCTGCATTATCTAGTATTTCTCTGTCGTTAATGTCTAGAAAAGAATGTAGTTTTTCAATCCAGTCGTTCATGTACATCGGCGCTCTTCTCTTTGCTTTGCCTTCTGCAAAAATAAGGTACTGCTCTACAAGATTGTTAAGTGCATCCAATTCTTCTTCATTGAGGTAATTTTTAGCTATAGAAACATCTTGTTTTCTAACTTTTGCACCTCTGTAATTAGTAAGACCCATGTTTGCTTTGTTACTATCTACTCTGGAATTAATTATTTCTGCAGCAGTTTTACCAGTAATAGCCCAATGAAGTTTATTTTGGACTGTTTTGAAAAAATTGATACTTTTTTTATCTGTTGGATCATAATCGACACTTAGCGCATAAATATCTGTAATTTTTCTATAAAATCTTTTTTCAGAAGTTCTAATATCTTGAATTCGTTTGGTAAGTTCTTCAAAGTAATTGTATGGTAAATCTGGGTTTTTGAGTCTTTCATCGTCTAAAATGAAGCCTTTTACTATAAACTCTGTGAGATAATTTGTAGCCCATTGGCGAAATGCAGTAGCTATTTTACTCTTAATTCTATATCCAACAGAGATAATTATATCGAGATTGTAATACTCGAGCTCTCTAGATACTTTGCGACCGCCTTCTTTGCGAACTGTCAAGAAATCCTTTACAGTTCGATTTTGTTGTAATTCATCCTCATTATAAATATTTAAAATATGCTGGCTGATATTTTGTTTTGTTGTTTGAAACAACTCAGCGAGTGTTTGTTGTGTGAGCCACACAGTTTTACCATCAAATTGAACATCTATTTTAGTTTTACCATCTTCTGTTTTGTAAATGATGAATTGAGAGGTAGTTGGTCGCTTGGTCATTTTACTTTTTCTATGTGGAAGTTTCATTAAAAAGCATTATAGCAATTTATGATTTTGGGAACTTTAGCAAAACGCATAAAACGTATTTGGCAAACCTAATCTATATTTACGAAGCCTTGAAAATGGTATCAAAACCGCACCATTCGTAACAATGCCAACTAATATAATTTTAAAAAATTATTCCTAGTTTTATTTCCAGTATTGGTACATATTATATGCCATTAGTGAAATAAGGCATAATAAAAAAGTGGTGGATTTTCTGCAGATCACTGCAGGATAGATCTGCCGTTTTGATATAATTTTTGAAAAGAATTACAAAAATTATCAACAAATTTACTGTCTTGAAAAAGAGGCAATAGATCTTCTTTTAGATAATCAGTATTTATTTGACTAATTTTTTGATCAATTTCTTTTAAAAGTTTATCTCGATCAAAACCGATGATCTCTTTAATTCGCTTACCATCTGGTTCAACTTTTTTTTGTAAAAACCAAATTAAATCAAAGTAATCTCTACCCTTAAAAGTAATCTGATTATTTTTTCCTTTAGCAAAGGTTCTTTCTATTATGGCTGATAGTTTTGAAGCAAATAAATCTGGTAGAGAATATCTCTTGATAATAAAATTAAAATTATCAACACTGATTAAAGAAACTTCCTCATTATAGTTAGAAGCAACGACTGGATTTAAATCTAGTCGTAAAAATAAAATTGAGCTTTCTGCCGAATTTTTTTTCAGCCCCAATTCTTCCATAATGGGAAACTTCAAGTAGACCTGCATTTTATTTTTAGCTATTTTATAACTAAAATTTTTATACTGTAGCTTTTTTTTAAAATAATCGCTGAGGGATTGACAAAAAACTTCTATATCAAATGAATCATAATTTTTAATGTCAAAATCAAGATCTTCTGATAATCTAGGCAAATCAAAACAAAACCTCAAACAGGTGCCGCCGGTGAATAAAAAATCCTTACCCCAAGAAGAAGAATAAATGTAATCGAGTACAAAAAATTGCAAAGATTCTTTTAATAAATTACGCAAAAAGAGCTTGCTAGTTAGACTATCAGCTGACTTTTTTTTAACTATTTTTTTTAAATTATCAATTAACATTTTTTATTCCTTTGATGATATTTAGCATTGATTGCATTTTTTCCATCTTTGAAATCCGAACATATTTAGCAAACTCTTGTAAATCTTTAATTAAGAAAATAGCCCAATTGATTCTCAAACCAGAACTTAACTCATAATCTAAATCTATACCCAAATTTCTTTTTAAATATAAAAAATCAAAAAGCGCCTTAGCTTTACTAGCCAAGTAAATATCATATCCGTCACTGCTAATTTCCTCATATCCCATAAAGAGGTCTTTTTTAATTGATTTATAGTTAAATAAACCAAGAATATTCTGATATGTTCTAGTAGATTTGCTAGTAATACTTGTCCAGGAGTTAATAGCCTCAGGAATTAAGTTGTATTTAGAAAGAGCATAATCTAGAGATAAATAGGACGGTGAACGCAGCTTATTAGCTAGGTACTCTGTGTAATTATCTAGATCTAATTGTTTATCTAAAAAAGGCTGTGAGACATACCAGCCCCTTTTTAAACTTACTAGATATTTTTGCTTAAGAAGTCGTTCAATTTTTTTATCTAAATT
>JAHJBU010000080.1 GCA_018813375.1 Patescibacteria group bacterium | reverse complement strand
ACGCAAGATGCTGCGCATATTACGGACCCTGTTTTTTCAAGCGTAGTGCCGAAAAATCAGCAGGTACGCAAGATGCTGCGCATATTACGGACCCTGTTTTTTCAAGCGTAGTGCCGAAAAATCAGCAGGTACGCAAGATGCTGCGCATATTACGGACCCTGACTTTTTCAAGCGTAGTGCCGAAAAATCAGCAGGTACGCAAGATGCTGTACATTAAGATAGTGTATCATTACTGCTTAAGATCAGGCTTGGCTTTTTTCATCCCCATCAGTTGAGTAAATTCATCTGCATCAAGAGTTTCTATTTCCAAAAGTTTTAAAGCGATTATATCTAATTGTTTTTTATATTTTTTCAAAAGTTTAGCAGATTGATCTTGAGCTTTATTGATCAATCTCGCAATTTCTTCATCTACTTTAGCCTGAACACTGTCGGAGATTTCAAATGGTTTTCCCCATAACATGCCATAATCACTTGACTCATATTGTGGTCCAAAATTCATTGGTCCTAAATTACTCATGCCATACTCAACCACCATTGATCGAGCAATTACAGTTGCCCGTTTAATATCACTGCTGGCTCCTGCTGTTAATTCATTAAAAATCAAATTTTCCGCAGCTCGGCCACCTAGCATCACCACCATATTTTCAAGTAATTCTGAGCGAGTCAGCTGAACTTTATCTTTTTCTGGTGGGGTTAAAGTATAGCCAAGCGCCATGCCGCGCGAGACAATAGAAACTCGGTGCACTGGATCTGCATATGGAGAAATATGGGCAATTACTGCATGGCCAGCCTCATGGTAGGCAGTGAGCCTACGCTCGTATTCATCATGAAGACGTTTTTTACTCCGACCCAATTTAACTTTTAGTGAGGCCTCTTCAATATCAGTAAATTTAATTTCTTTGCGAATATCACGAGCAACAGCTATAGCGGCTTCATTAAGCATGTTTTCTAAATCAGCTCCAGAAAAACCTACAGTACGTTTAGCCACCCTATCCCAATCTAAAACCTTGGCAAATGGTTTACCTTTAGCATGAATTTTAATAATATGTTTTCGCTCTCCTAAATCTGGAAGGCGAACAACAACACGGCGGTCAAACCGGCCAGGACGAACTAAGGCTGGATCTAAAAGATCGCCACGGTTAGTAGCGGCCATCACAATTACATTGTCATTAGGAGTAAAGCCATCCATTTCAACTAAAATCTGATTTAGAGTTTGCTCACGCTCATCATGACCACCCATTGCACCACGACTACGCTGACGACCGATGGCATCGATTTCATCAATAAAAATGATTGACGGAGCCATTTTTTTGGCGGTTTCAAAAAGATCGCGCGCGCGGGAGGCGCCAACGCCCACCAGCATTTCCATAAACTCACTGCCGGCAATAGACAAAAACTGGACTTTAGCCTCACCCGCAACTGCGCGCGCTAAAAGCGTTTTACCAACTCCAGAAGGACCCAACAACAACACTCCCTTAGGAGTACGCGCGCCAACTTTTTGATATTTTTTAGGATTTTTAAGAAAATCTACAATTTCTTCCAGCTCAGCTTTAGCTTCTTCCATCCCACCCACGTCCTTAAAACTTGTATCCTGCTTACCTTTAATAAAAATTTTGGCTTTACTCCGGCCAAAACCCATGATGCCATCCTGGGCTCCACGTGCTTGACGAAAAATAAATAAGAAAAATATCACCATTAATAAAATTGGTAAAAGATTAAGTACTAACTCCCACAACATCTCACCAAAAGATAAATTCTCAATTTCTAAATTTATTGTGGCTAAATCGATTCCAGAAGCACTTAGTACTTGTAAAGCTTGCTGTCCTTCCTCTTTGCGGGCAATCTTAACTTGACCATCTTCACTATAGTGTGCTCGGAGTTGCTGACCAGCCACATCTAGTTTTTCAACTTTTTCTTCGCGAATATCACGCACCAGCTGACTAATGGAAATCTGATCATAAGAGCCACCAGAGAATAATTGAATTAAAAATGGCACAAACAACAAACCTAAAATAATATAAATTAAGCCCTTGCTAAAAAGTTTATTTAAATCAATCTTCACCTCAACTTTTTTAACATTAGGCTGTGGCTGTTTTGACTGTTTTTTAGGCTGTCTTTTAACTGGAGGCTGTTTTTTTGCCGGAGGTTTATGATTGATAGTTTTTTTCTCTGCCATGAAGACTTATTGTAACACGATTCAATCTTATGACTAACTTAAACTTCAACCTTGACTTGTATATACAAATCATGTTATCTTGTATATACAATGACTAAAACTAAAGTTTTATCCATCCGGCTGTCTGAAGACTTTTACAATGATCTTAAGACTGTGGCAAAGGCTAAAGATATAAGCATGACTAAAATTTTGACAAACTATACTCAAAAAGATATCTCTACTCAAGCAGAAGCTCTACAACTAGCAGATAGCGGAGATGCCAAATATTCTGCCAATCAAAACACTTATGATTACATGAAACAGTTTATTCACCGTGGCAATACTTATCATGATAATAAAACCGATGACGAGTTGCTTTATAGAAAGACAATTAAGTGACTGATCAAAAAATAATTGTTGATTCAAATGTTTTAATTGGCTTTTATATTCCTCACGACGCTCTTCATCAGCAAGCTAAAAAAATCATCAAACAAACTCGTCACCTACATAAAACAATCAATGAATATCTTTTGTCAGAAATAACAACATTAATTTTACTGCGAGGCAAAAATCTTCCATTAGCTACCAAGGTTGCTCAAGATTTTATTGACGGCACTTTTCCTAAATTCAAACTTACTAAAACAAGTAAAAAACTAACTCAGCAAACTTTAAAAATATTTCAGCAACAAAAGTCAGGCCAGCTTTCATTTGCTGATGCCAGTATTGTGGCTCAGGCTCAAATTGAGCAAATCCCCACCATTTTTACTTTTGACAAAGATATTCACCGGGAATTTGAAAACCAGTTTGAATTTTTGCCCAAAAGGCTTTAAACCAACCCCATTCTTTCTTTAACTTCTTTTAAAGTTTTACTGGCAATTTCTCGCGCTTTTTTAGCGCCAGCATCAATAACTTGCCTTACATAGTCAGGATTTTTTTCTAGCTCGGCTCGTTTTTCTTGAATAGGTTTTAATTCTGCATAAATCGCCTCAGCTAGCTCATTTTTAAGATCACCATATCTAATTCCCTCACCCAGATACAACTCCTCATATTTTTTGCGCCTGCCCTCACCTTGGAATAACTCTACAAACGTCAGTAAATTCGCCACTCCACCACTTATTGGCACTATTTCACCTTTTCCCGAATCTGTCGGCGCACTGGCCAATCTCTTCTCAATCGTCTCTAAATCATCTGTCAAATTAATAAAACTACCACCAACAGACTTGCTCATTTTGCCTTCACCAACTAGAGATGGGACTTTACCACCTTTGGTCGCAAACCTTACTGGCTCAGGGAAATCCAGACCGTACAAACTATTCATCTTCCGCGCCACTTCACGCGTCACTTCTAAGTGTGGCTCCTGATCAATCCCAACTGGTACTAACTCAGAGTGATAAACCAAAATATCAGCTGCCATCAAAACCGGATAGTTGAGTAAAGCCATGGTCACATTATCTGGATGTTGTTTAATTTTTTCTTTAAAGGTGGGTAGGTGCTGCATTCTAGCTACAGTCATGACTGTAGAAAAGTAAAAAGCTAACTCAGCGTGTAAGTCACCCACTTTGGACTGAACTAATAAAAGACTTTTTTCAGGATCTAAGCCACAAGCTAAATAATCCAGCACCACATCATAAGTTTGCTGACTTAATTTATCTTTATCATAAGGAGTAGTCATGGCATGAATATCAACTACTGAAAACAAAAGTTGATATTTTTCATCCTCCTGAAGCTGCAACATGCCCTTAACCATTCCCAAATAATTACCTAGGTGCAAGCGACCTGTAGCTCTAATGCCAGAAAAAATTAATTTCTTTTTCATAAATTCTCCTTTTAAATTCTTGTTTATTATATCTAAATCTCAGGCGGTGACAGGGGTGAGTTGTCACCACCCGATTTATTTAGTGATTATTTCTCCTGTTTAATCAAATTTTCATAGACGTTTTTAACGTCTTTATCACCTCTGCCAGAGAGATTAACCACTATCACCTGGTCTTTCTTGAGCTGACTGGCTAACTCAACTGCATAAGCAATAACGTGGGCTGACTCTAGAGCAGGAATAATCCCCTCAGTTTCAGAAAGTAGTTGAAAAGCTTTGACAGCTTCAACGTCTGTCACCCCCACAGCTTTTACCCGCCCCAAGTCTTTAAGCATACAAAGCTCTGGTCCTACTCCTGGATAATCAAGCCCAGAAGCAGCTGAGTAAGACTCTACAATCTCACCCTGATCATTTTGAAGTACTAAACACTCAAAAGCATGGATCAACCCAAATTTACCTTTACTAAGTGACAGTCCATGATAATCAGTATCTTCACCCTTACCAGCTGGCTCAACAGCGACTAATTTCACTTTCTCATCTGGGATAAACTCATAAAATAACCCCAAAGCGTTAGAACCACCACCGACACAAGCCATAACATAATCTGGCAATTTTCCTTCTGCTTCAAGGATTTGCTTTTTGGCCTCCTTGCCAATTACAGACTGAAAATCCCGCACCATCATCGGGTAAGGATGCGGTCCAACTGCAGAACCTAGCATATAGTAAGTTCCAGGCTCACTAATAAATGCGCCGAGTGCAACATCAATCGCATCTTTGAGTGTTTTTTTGCCAGTAGTAACAGGGACCACCCTAGCTCCTAAAAGCTTCATCCGATAAACATTCATGTTTTGGTTAACGATATCCCGCTGACCCATATAAATATCACACTCCATGCCAAACTTAGCTGCTACCGTAGCGACAGCTACGCCGTGTTGACCGGCACCAGTCTCGGCAATTAACTTGGTCTTACCTAGTTTTCTGGCCACTAAGGCTTGCCCAAGCGTATTATTTATTTTATGAGCCCCAGTATGGTTAAGATCCTCTCTTTTTAGATAAATCTTGGCTCCGCCAATCTTAGAAGTAAGGGAATCAGCCAAGTACAACGGATTAGGCCGCCCAGTATAAACCTGATTGAGATGATTTAGCTCCTTAATAAATTTAGGATCATCTTTGAGCTCAAGATAAGCTTTTTCTACTTCTTTCAGGACATCCTCCAGTGCAGGGGGTACAATCCGCCCGCCATACTGACCAAATTGGCCATTTTTATCTGGATAGTTGTAATTTTTCATAATAATTTTCATAATATTTTTTCTTTCTTTAAATAATTGAATTGGGTGTTTCGCAGACCTTTGGTCTGCACTTTGCGTGCCAACTGTTTTTCTTCGCTAACACTCAAAAAACAGGGCCCACAATGAAAAACCCGCGGCTTTGCGGGTTTGATTCTTTAAAATACACTACAAATTAACCGCATTGCCAAGGGTAACGGCCGATCCACCAACAGCTAGTGCGAGTGTATGAAGTTATCATGAGTTTAGGCATTGTAACTGGTAGTAGCTTGGTTTGTCAAATCAAGATATAATAACTTTTAATTAAACTCTCGGCCGAAGTTTATATACTTCAACCTGGCGGAGAGTTTTTTTATTCCCAAGGAAAACAAGACATTAAATGTAAACCTCGTCCATCTTTTTTAATTTGAGCAACAAACTTACTGCTATTTTTTATTCGTCCATAAAACCTATAAATCTCAATCTTATTTACTATTCTTTGGCTAGGTTTATTTTCACTTTTCTCAATAAGCTCAATCGTAGCTATAAAAAATTTTAATCTCCTAGTCCTATCTTTTAAATTCTTTTGAAACAAATGTTGCCAAAAATAATCAAAAAACACTTTTTGTTTATTAAAATAAGCTGAGCGAATATATGACTTGCGCTTAGTCCTACGCTCTATTTCCCGATAAACTACCATCGCATTTTTATAAACTTCTCGATAACTGGTACCAAAAAGTGGCTTGGCTTTAACTAAATAAAGTGGCTTGGCTTTAACTAAATAAGGAACAATTTTAGACTTCATCTCGCCACAGTAGCAAACGATGATTACCGCAAGTGTAGGAAAATGGTGACTAAAAAAAGAAAACGTAATTGGCGGTGGTCTATTTTGTCAAATTTACAACTCTTCAATCTTAATATTAGGATTCACCCCAGTTTCATCGATCAACTTAAGATATTTTTCAGTAGTAGTGATGCGTTTATGACCAACTAATTGAGACACATAAACTAACGGCGTGCCAGCTTTAAGTTGTTCTGTAATGAAAGTATGTCTGAGATCATTCACTTTAGCGTTTTTAATTCCAGCCAAACGGAAATAACGATCAATCGCAGTTCTAATATTACGCACTAAAAAGGGACGACAAGTTTTAGTTAAAAAGACAGTCTTTTCTCGAGCTCTAGGACGAATTTCAAGATAGTTTAATAGAGCTTCTTTGGCAGCTACATTTAAAGGCAACTTGCGAGCACCTCGAGTTTTTTGAGCCTGGATATCAAGAATATTCCTCTCTAAATCAACATCTTCGAGCTTAAGATTTGCCAATTCACTAATCCTCATTCCAGTCTGAAGTAAAATTTCAACAATGGCATACATTCGCCCATCTCCTCGACAAGAATCTCGTAAAGCTCGATACTCAATCCTAGATAAAACACGAGGTGGAGTGGTCTCGTACTTGGGATGTTGGACATCAGTAGCAGGATTAGAATCTACCAAGTTTTCTCTTTGCAAAAAGCGAAAAAACGACTTAATAGAGTTAATTTTTCGAGAAATAGATTTACTAGTATAACGACGTTTCTTCAAAATATCCTTAAAATCACTAATGTCATTGGTAGAAACTTCATCAACTTGTGTCTTACCCTGTTTACCGACAAACTCGATTAACTGTTCTACATCCTTAGTATAAGCCGTCACAGTAGCTTCAGCTTTTCCTTCTTTTAGCAGATGATCTTTGTACGCAGTATGCGCATCAGCTAGTAATATTGGCATATTCTTAAGTTAATCCTTTCGCAGAATTAGTTTAAATTATGTTACGATTTTAATAAGTAATATCTAAAAGTAATCACACTATATCAAAACTAATTTCTAATGTCTTATAATATCATTACCGAGGCTAAATTACAACATGGCTAAACACATAACTAAACTCATCTTTAACCCAATGTTTCTAACAGCCCTAACTATCATTAGCACTATTTTTTCAATTTCATTATATAAAAGTGCTCAAAAAACCCGCTACTCCGCACAAAATCTCCAAAATTTAGAAGATGAAATCATAGAAATGGAACAAGAAGTTTCTCTACTTGAAGAATCTATTGAAGAATCTCAACAGCCGTTTTTTCAAGAAAAAATCATCCGAGATGAACTCTTGATGAAAAAACCAGGCGAGTATGTGGTACAGATCCCAGATGAATTATTGCAAACAAACAAAGTACCTTCAAAGGAAAAGTTAATTACTCCTTGGGAGGAGTGGCAAAAATTATTGTTTTAGTGATCAAGAGGCAACCAGGTAAAAGCCAACATCAGAAAAATCCCCAGGACAAACATAAAAATTGAGGATAGAAGTTTTTTTCCGACTGGTTCTTTTCTCATCTCTGGCAATAAATCTGAGGCAGCAATATATAAAAATCCTCCTGCAGCAATGGGTAAAAGATAGTTTTGAAGTTGGCTGGATTTTTCAAGTAAAACTAGCCCCACTAAGGCTCCAATGATCGCTGTTACTGCTGAAAAAAGATTAAATAACAGCGCTTTTCTTTTAGAAAAGCCAGCATGCAGTAAAACTCCAAAATCACCAATTTCTTGAGGTAATTCATGAGCAATAACTGCTAGAGTAGTAATTAATCCCATCCGGATATCAGTGGTATAAGCGCCTGCAATCACCATTCCATCAATAAAATTGTGTAGCCCATCGCCAATCAGATTCATATAACCAAAACTGTGAATCTCACAATTATGCTTATGGCAATGCTGCCAATGCAGAAGTTTTTCAACTAAAAAGAAAAATAAAAATGATAATAAAATAACGTGATAAATTTGAGTTTCATCAAGATAATGATGTGATTCGGGCAATAAATGTAAAAATACTGCTCCCATCATGGTGCCAGCAGACAAAGACACTAAAGACATGATAAATTTATTTAAAAACTCTGGCTTTAAACTCAGAGTAAAAACTCCAACTAAAGAAAGTAGGCTGATAAAAACAGTGGAAACTATGGCGTAGAAAAATATCATACTTAAAGTATTATAAAGCTAATTATTAAACCACTCTGCCCTTAATCATGATGATTTAATTCTCATCATTCCTATCCAAGCTTTCTTGCATATAACGATAAACAATTGAAACAATTTCACGGATGTCATCGTTTGCATTTTTATAAATTAAATGATCAAATGCAACACCTCTTAGTTCACGGATAGGATCACTAATTAATGCATGAATAAACGACTGCGTGGCCCCACTAATGCCAGCAAAATCTAAAATAACTTCGTCACCTTTTAATAGAGATGGTATAATTTCTTCAATTCTCAATTTTTTGGCGATATCTTTATTCTCGGCAAAATCGCCAGCTATTTTTCGCATTTTAATATTTTTATTCATATAAATTTCGGTTTCTTATATTTGTTTCGTTTGCGTTCTCGAATAGCTTTATCATATACATCACCAATGCTAGATAACAAATCATTAAATTCTGATGTTTCATCGAGTGAAATATCCACCGCTACGACTGTTCCTTGAAAACTTGGTGCGGTATTAGTTGCGCTGTGAGGATCCCTCGCTGGGTCTGCGTATAATCTCGGCATTCCCTTAATGCGTTTTTTATATTTTAGCAAAGTATATTCGGCGCTACCACTATATATGACAAAGTAATTACGCGTAATCTTGGCAATAGATTTAATAAAGAATAATCCGGCTCCAGCATTTTCAGCGGTGCCACCCTCTTTAAGCGTTGTTCCAGTTATACCCGGCGTTAATGCTAGCTTAATTGCATCGATATCAGTTTTGGGATGCCAATAAGTATTCATACTTTTCCAAATACCAATGCCTGTATCACAAATACCAATGCTGACACGATTAGTTTTTTTATAATACTGAGCAGCCACAATTGCCCCATCATTGGCAAACGAATGTTCAAGTACGTTTCTTACCAACTCACCAATAATATATTTGACTACAATGGCATTTTTCTCTGACAGATGCAAAAGCGGTATCATGTCGATAATAAAACGAGATTGATCATCAGAAGTTTTAATAATTTTTATTGGTACAAATCGACCAACTTCTTCTTTTTTATGATAAATAAATGGTGAGGGAGTGTTAATCAAATCATAAAGCCCCATTCTATCTAGGTAGCGTCCTGTCTCGGGAACTTCGCCGACAATCTCTGTGTTTTCCTTACCTGTTTGGATTGCTAATGCAGCTGTGATGACTAAGTTGGCAGGATGAACAGTCACCCATTTATCGTGTGTTGATATTTCTAATTTTCTAGTATTTGATAAATCAAGTGATCTTACAAAACCTTTGAAATTACGCAGATTGCCTTGATTTGATAGAAATATCTTCATGAGACGATAATACCCGTAGAGTGCTTTTTAGTCAATAAGCACTCTACGGGTAAAAAAGCTTTATTCATAACCAGAACAAAATCTCTTTAATTGTTTCCTCCTGTGCCTGATTGGAGGTATCAATTATTAAACAGTCAGAACTAGTGTTTTGATACGCTTGAAATTTTTCATAAAAATAATCTATTACTTCAATAGGTGTTGGTTTTGGATGACAGGTTCTGACTTGATTTCTTTCTAGCAAGGCTTCTTTTGTCGGCTGTAACACAATTACTTTAAGTTCAATCTTACTTTTTAATAATTCAGTTTGATATAAATTCATTTTTTCTAATGGCACAACATGAGATACAACCACATTGTCAACAGCATGCTGCGATAAGGCTCTACTAATTAGCTCATGGTGAATAGTGTTCCAAGCTTTACTTTTTAAACCCAAATCTTTAATCACTTCATCGCCATCTATTTGTTGAAACTTGTGTTTATTGGAAAGAATATTAGCGATTGTAGTTTTACCAGAAGCTGGAGAACCCGTAATTAATAAGATCATAACTAATAAACCATCCACGCAAGCAATGCTCCAATATTGTATACAGCCAAATGAATCATAAAGTTATAAATAAACCCACAAATAATTTGGTAATTTGATTAATATTCATTTTCAAACTATTCAACCGAAGAACCAATAATACAATCAATAATTGCTGCATCATTACATCTATTGGCTTTGCCCAAACATAGAATCCGTTCATGAGTAGAAATGATATCCCATTCCTATCAAATGGCCATGTGGGTTGCTCTAAATATTTGAGAATAAAATAAGATGTAACACCATGTACAAATAATGAGATACCAATTAAAGCTACAACCTCGTGCCACTTTGTATCTTTAACTAGTTTTAATATTTCTTTTCTAAAGAAAACGATTAACCCCAATGAAATTGCTGAGAAAATAAAAATCAGCAACCAATGATTCTGCATGAAAATTATAGAAATAATCCCTGTGACTGCAAAAGCAAACACAAACCACAAAACACTAATTATTACATTCATATTTTTCATAGATTTGATTGTATCATACATTAAAAAATACCTATAAATAGGTATTTTCTTTATTGTTGAGACTGTGGGAGGAAGTTAAAACCTATTATATTGAGGTCAGCAATGGTTTTGCGTCTATGTAAGATAAATTAATGAACCAGTAGTTTTTCTATTAACATCTTTTTCTTGGTTCTTCTATGTAATTGCTTCTTGTTATTGATATTTTTTCAATCTGTAAGTTTTATAGTTTCGTGTAGTTTCTATGTAGTTTCTATGTAGTTTTCAATTATTCATGTAGTTTTTCTCATTACCCATGATCCTGACTTCATATCTCCATCAAAGATAATCAACTCACCTTGTTTAAGTTCTCTAAGTAGATTACTAATATCCATTGGAGTCAGCTCAGAAAAAGCAACCTTAAAATCTCGTAATTTCCCTTTCCCATTCTCACGAATATGCTTAAGTATGAGTTCCTTATACTTTTCTCTTGAAATACCTGACAATCTGGTATAAATACCCGCCTGATTTGAGCCCTTGTAGTATTTATGAGAAAGAATATATCTAGTTGACCTCCCTCTTCCAACCATCTCAACTAACCCGAGTGAAAGTAATTTATCTCTGAATCTAACATCCTTAACTTTTGCTTCTTCTCTGATTCTTTCAAGCTCTAAAATCTCTTCGAAAGATAGGTCGACTTCGGATGAAATTGATTCAAGAAATTTAATAAACTGTTCATCTTTGATTTTCGCAGGAATAGTGATTTTAAAAGAAGAAGAGTAAACTTCCTCTAGCTGCGGACTTCCCTTTCCATTTCTAATAGATATTTCAAATATATCATCTAAACCCTGCCCCGATCTTTCAACTAGTCCCGCCTTTTCAAGTGATTCAGCAAGTCGACGATTTCTCCATGCTGTTCGAAGCAAAATATTTTTTAAGGTAATTCCAGACACAAGACCACCAGGACTTTCAATTTGATAAGAATCAGTTGAAGCTTTAATAAAAATTGAATGTCCTCTCATCTTATAGTCTCTGTGACAAACAGCATTGAGCAATGCCTCACGAAAAGGTTTTTCATCAAAAGCTTTCAAATTTCTCTGTATAAGTCCTTCCTGAAAACTGTATTTAGTATTCCTTGCATCTAAAACATCCCAAATTTGATCATAAATTAGAATAAATGGATCTCTCCACAACCGTCGATAGTCGTAATTTGTCTTATTTAAATCCTGTCTCCATTCAAAAACTATTTCAGTATCAGGTAAAAAATTGTTCAATACTTCTTTTTTTCCAAAAAGGATTAATGCTGTATGTGTAACACCCTTTTCCGTTATCAAATTTAACGATCTTAACATTTTTGTAAAATCAAAATTTAAGTACTCTTTTCTATTTGCCTTCTGTGACCACAACAACCTGTATTTACTCAATGCTTCTTTATTTAAATCAGAAACGCTTAAGGATGAAATTACTTCAGAAGAGAAATCAGGCTCTGTCTCACTAAATATTTGTTGTAGTGTTCCTGTATCCATTTCCACCAATGATTCTCCTGCTCTCATTGGATATCTGTACTTACCACTCGATGCAACAGGCATTCCAATTGGTCTTGGTGGAATAAAAAAAATCACGACTCTTTTTTTGTTTATGTAAAGAGGTTGAACAAAAACTTTTAAGTTTGTGTTTTGTAAAATCTCGTGAGGAAGTTTATTTTCAGTACCCTGATAAACTTTAGATCCAACAATTTTCCTATCATTTTTTACACCAAAAATTAATTTCCCACCGCCCTCATTAGCAATAGCAGCCACATAATCGTAAAGATTAGATTTGTTAAAAGAATTTTGAGCAATCTTAAACTCTAGATTTTCAGACTCAGTACCACCGTCAAGTAGATTTTGTAATTGTCTATCATCTAGAGGGTAATCAAACATATTAAAACGACCTTATTTCTATTTTGACCATTATACCAACAGTTATTTAGAAGTAACTCTCACTTTATCTCACACAAACCACTCGAGAAAAGCAAATTAGAATAGTTACTGGATCGAACCTAATAGTTAGACCTATGTATGGGGAAATTTACTTGTTAAAAGCTTTTTGTTGAGACTCTGGGAGGAAGTTAGAACCTGTTTTATTGAGGGAAACTACAGTTTTGCGTCAGTATAAGTTGTGAGGGTTAGTGGAAAATAATGTTCAGTCAAAAATCTGCGCTGCTTCCGCATCACAAAAATCGGCTCCTGTTTTTCAGTTACTTGACAACCCCAAAACTATTGGTACTGAGATGGCTAAAATAGACGCAAAAATAGCCAAAGCCTCATCAGCTCCTTGCTGTTCGGGTGTTGGAGTTGGTGCGTAGTTTATGCCAATCTCATCATCCTTATAATTTTTAGATGGCACAACATCATTAGTTTCTATACTCATTTTAATCTTTCTTATTAAGATACATTAAGTCATATTATATCAAACAAACAAAAATTTCCTATGTTTCCCAGTCTTTATATTAAAAAAGAGCCACATATAGGTCTTTTTATTCTTTGTTGCGGGACTAGGAGTCGAACCTAGCCTGTAAGATTATGAGCCTCACGTGCACCGTACACTATCCCGCGTGAACTTGAATTGTGAATCAAGAAGTTACAGTATAAGAGAACTACCTCTAGTTGTCAAACCAAGTAGCAGGGGTGGGACTCGAACCCACGACCTTCGGTTTATGAATCCGATGCTCTAACCAGCTGAGCTACCCTGCCGCTCCTATATTCTACATCATTCCACCCATGCCACCGCCCATGCCACCAGCTGGCATCGCAGGTTCTTCTTTGGGGATATCAGTAATCAAACACTCAGTAGTTAAGATCATTGATCCAACTGAAGCTGCATTGGTTAAAGCAGATGTAGCGACCTTAGCTGGCTCGATGACACCATCTTTAACTAAATCACCAAATTTATTAGTAAGAGCATTAAAACCAAACGTAGCACTTTTTTGCCTAGTAACCTCACTAATGACAAAACCAGGATCAAAACCAGAGTTTTTAGCCAGCATTCGAATTGGTGCTTCTAAAACACTGCGTACTAATTCAATGCCAAGCTCTTCATCACGATTGTCAGCTTTGACTTTATTTAAAACTTTACCAGCTTGGATAAAAGTCACGCCTCCACCAGGAATGATTCCTTCTTCAATAGCGGCTTTAGTGGCCTCTTTAGCATCTTTAACTCGTTCTTGAAGATTCTTCATCTCGATTTCAGAAGCAGCTCCAACTTGAATCACAGCTACACCGCCAGTAAGCTTAGCTTTGCGCTCTTGGAGTTTTTCAGCATCAAAGTCTGAGGTAGATTTATCAATCTCGCGTTCAATTTGAGCCACCCGAGCATCGATGTCAGCCTGCGTACCTTTACCACCCACAATACGGGTCGTATCTTTATCAGACCTCACTGAATCAGCGTGACCTAGATCTTCAATAGTAACGTCTTTGAGTTGGCGCCCGGTGTCTGCGGAGATAAAATTAGCACCGGTTAAAACTGCAATATCTTCTAACATCTCCTTGCGTCTGTCGCCAAAGCCGGGCGCCTTTACAGCAAGCCCATTAAAAGCTCCACGCAACTTATTAACCACCAAAGTAGTCAAAGCTTCGCCTTCAATTTCTTCAGCAATAATCACAAAGTTTTTACTGATTTTAACCAAACTCTCTAACATTGGGAGTAACTCCTGAATGTTAGAAATCTTTTGGTCAGTAACTAAGATATGAGGCTCTTCAATAACTGCTTCCATGCTGTCACTATTACTCACAAAGTAAGGAGAAGCAAAACCTTTGTCAAATTCCATCCCTTCTTTGTGTTCAATGGTGATCTCTGTAGTTTTACCCTCTTCAACCTCTACCACACCATCTTTGCCAACTAATTTCAACGCCTGCGCAATTTTTTCACCAATAATTTCATTCTGAGCAGAAATAGTAGCCACTTTTTGCCAATCTTCTTCTTTAACCGGCTTAGCAAGTCTACGAATCTCTTTAACTACCTCAGCTACAGCTTTATCAATGCCTTTTTTCATCATCATTGGATTAGTACCGGCTGTAACATACTTCATGCCCTTGGCAGTTAGTTGCTGAGCTAATAATGTTGCAGTAGTAGTTCCATCACCAGCGGCGTCGTTAGTTCTCTCTGCTGCTTCTTTAACTAGCTGTGCACCCATGTTTTCAAACTTATCTTCAAGCTCGATTTCTTTGGCTACACTCACGCCATCATGAATAACAGTCGGACCACCCCAAGACTTATCAATAGCGACATTGCGCCCTCTAGGTCCTAAAGTCACCGTGACTGCATCAGCTAACTTATTAATACCGATCAACATTTTTTGGCGAGCATCGTCGCCGAATTTAAGTTGTTTTGCTGCCATAATATTCTCCTTATTTCTTAATGATTGCTAAAACGTCCTCAAACTTGAGGAATTGATACTCAATTTCACCAACTTCAAAATCATTCCCACCCCACTTTTTATAAACTACTTGATCATCTTTTTTAACCGGACATTCAATTTTTTGACCATCGTCATAGGTGGCATCACCACAAGCTAAAACGGTGCCAAATTGAGGTTTTTCCTCACTTGAATCAGGAAGATAAATCCCAGAAGCAGTTTTTTTATCTGCCTTAGCTGGCTCTACTAACACATATCCCGCCAGGGGCTTAAGTTTAGATACTTTTATAGTCATCGCCATAGATCTCCTTTTAAATATAAAAATAATTTTTAATTAGTATTAGCAATCCTAAACTTTGATTGCTAATTTGTCAACGCCAAAATTGTACAAAAATTGCAATCTTAAAATTACACGTGTTAGCGCTAAACAAAATTGCATAATTTGAAAAATTATCCAACTATCTCTGCTTCAATAGCGGATATTTCTTTAACAGGTATTTCTTTTTGTCTAAAAACGGTTTCAGATTTGCCACTTTTACCCAAAATTTTAACTTCAGAAAGCAAAAAACCTTCACAATTAAGGCCCTTGTCTTGAAAATATTTATTTAAGTCTTCTTTAACTAAATCTTCAATCTGATTTCGATTCTTCTTGATTTGATCTAAGCTCAAGCTGCTAAAAACACTTGCAATCCGGCTACGTGAATAAGGTCGCACTACTTTAGAAACCAAATTTTCTCCTAAATTTTCCCAAAGCTCTGGAGCATTATCTCGGTCAATTCTGAATAAAACTGAGCCCTCAATTTGAATATCTTTACCATCAGTAGTAGAAATTTTAATTGGCTCATCTCCAAGAGCTTCTTTATTTAAAGAAATATCAAAGCCTTTGCGCAATGAGTACTCCAAAATTTGAGAGTTAAACAACTTAGCTACTTGCCAAAAGGGAATTTTTAAATGTAAACCAGGACCCCAGACTCTAGGCAACACTCCACGTCCACGATCATAAACACAAGCTACATGCCCGGGGGGGACAGAGATAAAAAAACCACCAACAACTTCATCAACTAAAAACGAGACAACAAGTTTATCGAAATCCATATTTAAGTATTGTACAAGTATTTTTTGTTTTCTGCCAATTGAGGTTATTTTGAGGTTACTTTTAACCAATAATTTTTAACCTTGGAGTCGTGGCCTCCCTGTCATTAAACCATTGAGAGTATTGACCAACTCTCTAAGCTCAGTCACACAGGTAATTGTTTCCTGCAAGGCATCCTGATCAAGCGACATGTCATCTAGAACATCAAACATATCATGCGTTAAGCTATTCATAAACCTATGAAGAAATCTTTGGTTGTCTTTTACCCATTTATGCTGTTGATTTTTGGACAATAAAATTACATGCCTTAATGAATCAGTAATTTGTTTAATTTCTCGAGTCATTAAAAATAAATCAAACTTAAAAGCCTCATTGTCATCTTCATAACCATCAGTGAAGGAAAAATTGAAGTTTAAATTAGGAATCGTATTTGGCATAACAATAGTGAGCTGATTATACTCCTGAGAGTCAATTTATGCAGCTGGGATATAATATCCATTCAATGAAAAACTTGGATATTATTAAAACACCAAAAAAAGAAGTAATTAAAACTGCGGTTCAAGTTTTAGAGGCTGGTGGCTTGATCATTTTTCCTACAGAAACTACTTATGGCGCTGGAGTAGATGCCACTAATCAAGAGGCGGTAAATAAACTTCTGGTCTACAAAACACGCCGCGAAGGCAAACCGCTCTCAATCGCAGTCCAGGATCAAAAATCAGCTGCGAAATATGTAGAGATTAACCAGCAGGCAAAAAAACTTTATCAACGCTTTTTACCTGGACCGGTCACAATAATTTCCAAAAGTTTAGGTAAGGTTGCTCTGGGCGTGGAGTCTGAATTTAGCACTTTGGGAGTCAGAATCCCTGATCATAAATTAATGTTAAAAATTTTAAAAGCTTTTGGCAAACCCATTACCGCCACCAGCGCCAATGCATCGGGTAAAAAACGACCTTATTCTATTGACGATATTATGAGCAACCTCTCCCAAAAACAAAAAAATTTGATTGATCTGGTTTTAGATGCTGGTCAATTGGCAAAAAATGATCCATCAACTGTAATTGATACGACTTTTTCTACACCCACCACTCTACGAGCAGGAAAAATTAAAACCATTGGCAGAGAGAGCCTTGTCTCTCGTTGCGAGTCAGAAACCAAAAAAATTGCCGGTACACTCATGCTTAAACACTGGAATAAAATTAAAAAATCAGGTTTGGTAATTGGTTTAGACGGCCCACTGGGGGCTGGCAAAACTGTTTTTACTAAAGGCGTGGGCAAATTTTTACAAATAAAAGAAATAATTACCTCGCCTACTTACTCTTATATAGAAGAATATGATTACCAACGCCACGGGGTCAGCGGGAAACTTTATCATATCGACCTCTGGAAAATTGAAACTGCGGAAGAATTGAAAAAACTGGAGATAGAAGAACTGATTGCGCCAAATAATGTAGTGGTTATTGAGTGGTGGGAGCAGGGTAAAACAGAGCTGGATAAAAAAACAAATCTAAAGATTTTAATTAGTGAAAAAGAAAATAAAACAAGGGAAATTAAAATTATTAAAATTTATAAATAACTTTCCACCAACCCACGCACCTCTTGTTCAAAATACTCTTTCACCTTCCTCCACTCACTATCCACAATCTTTGCTCTTTCTGGCAATTCCTCTGCATCGGTAAAATAAGTTAAGGATTTTAGTAAATGAGGCAGATAACTCTCATCTCTGCTATATTTTTGTTGATTGAGTCTAACCAGCTTTTCCAAATCATAGTCTTCTTGCTGACAAATAGCGTAGAGGTCAAAAAAATCTCTTTTCAAGCCTCTACCTAAAATGGCCTCCAGTTTCATGGCCCCGATATCTGCCACAGATGAAATTGGTAATCCTTTAAATTCTGTTAATTTTTCTAACAAAGGATATTGATAATAAAATAAACTTAACTCAGTGTCCTGAGAAAATCCATGGATTGTTTGCCAGGAAGTAGAAATAAGTTGAAAATCTGAAATATTTTTTTCAAGCCGCTGTAACAGCATATTCACCTCAAACTCTTGTGGGGAATAGAGATCTAAATCAAAAGATTGCCGATGATCTAAGTGCAAAGCTAAAGCCGTTCCGCCAGCCAAGTAAGTATTAATAGGTAAAACTGGTGCTAATACTCCCATGAGCTCTTGGGTGTGGACTGAGATTTGAGTCGTAAACATCTGATCTCCTTTCTAGGCAGATGAAAAAACTTTACCCAAAAGTTAACATCTTTTTCTTTAAGATGACGGGAAGTTTTAACTACCTGAATAATATCTTGTTTTCGGTAAACTTTAAGCATCCAACGCCAGGCTTCTAGAGTCGCATTTTTTAAAAAGCTGGTAATAATATACTTCTTATCACGCTCTATATCTAAATTTTTGACCTCAGAACTAGGTAAGAGTGGCTGAAACTGTGAGGGGACTTTTGACACCTCTTCATTATACTAAAAAAAGCCACCTCTGTCTGGTGTACTTGAGAAAATATCTCAATTTT